>DATHLT010000060.1:0-13535 GCA_035487855.1 Solirubrobacteraceae bacterium | reverse complement strand
TTGGATCTCGCCGAGGTGGCCGCTTGCCTCGAGGCTCGTGGTTGCGCCCTTGGTGACGCTGTGCTGGAAGATCGCGCCAAGCCCTGCGATCCCGGTGGCGATGCCCACCTGGCGGAAGGTGGAGTTGATGCCGGAGGCCATGCCGCTGCGCTCGTGCGGCACAACGCCGATCGCGGTCGAGGCCAGTGGCGGGTTGATCATGCCGATGCCCGCGCCGCCGAGGACGAAGCCAGGTATCAGCGTCGTCCAGCCGGAGGTGGCGCTGACGGTGGTCATCGCCAGCAGCCCGATGCCCGCTAGCAGCAGGCCTACGCCGAGCAGCAGCCGCACGGGAATGCGCACGCTCAGTTTGCCTGCGATGGGGGCCACGGCGAACGACAGCAGCGTCACCGGCAGGAAGCGCAGCCCGGCCTGCAGCGGGCTGAAGCCAAGCACGTCCTGGATGTACAGCGTGAGGTACAGGAACATCGCGAAGTACGACGCGGAAATCGCGAACGCGACGATGCTCGCGCCGGCGAAAGCGGGACGCCGGAACAGCGACAGATCGAGCATTGGTCGGCTCTGCAGGTGCTCGAATACGACGAACGCGACCAATAGCACTACCGCACCGATCAGCAGCGCGAGGATCTCCGTTGAGCCCCAGCCCTTTTCGTTGCCCTGTACGAGCGCGAACACGAGCATGAACAGCGAACCGGAGAACGTCACGAGGCCGGCCCAGTCCACACCCGTGGCGTTGGGGTCGCGTGAGTCGGCTACCTGGGTGAGCGTGACGAATACCGCGATCGCGCCGATTGGCACGTTGACGAAGAAGATCCACTCCCAGCCGATGCCGGAGGTGATGACGCCGCCGAGTACCGGTCCGACGGCGACCGCGGCGCCGGTGACGGCCCCGAATACACCAAACGCGGTACCGCGCTCCTTGCCATGGAACGCCTGGGCGATAAGTGCAAGCGAGGTAGCAAACATCATCGCGCCGCCGGTTCCCTGCACGGCGCGCGCGAGGTTCAGCATCAGCGGCGAGCTCGAAAGGCCACACACGGCCGAGGCGCCTGTGAAGACCACGAGGCCCGCGACGAACACACGCTTGCGTCCGATCAAATCGGAGACCGCGCCGGCGGTCAGCAGGAACGCGGCGAGCGTCAGCGAGTAGGCGTTGACCACCCACTGCAGGTCGGAGAAGGATGAGTGCAGCGAGCGCTGGATGTCTGGCAGCGCCACGTTCACGACCGTGATGTCGAGTAGCAACATGAAGATCGCGACGCAGACCGCGATCAAGGTCCACCATTTACGCTCCACTGCCTTAGGCCTCCTGTAGGTGGCGTTGCAGGAACGGCACGATCTGCTTCCACAGCTCCGCCGCGGGGCCTGGTGCATAGCTCGGGCGGTAGTCGGCGAAGAAGGCGTGTCCTGCTCCATCGTAGACGTCGACTTTGACCTCCTGGCCACTTTTTGTAGCGCGCTCGCGCAGCTGCTCGGCCAGCTCCGGGGAGGGGTTGTGGTCCTCGGCGCCGACCGCGGCGAGCAGCGGACAACTCAGTTTGGGCGCCAGCTGCAAGGGTGGCGTCGGACGGGTGGATGTGGAGTCCTGATCGAGCGTGGCCCGCTCGATGAACCCACCCCAGCAGTCGACCGCCGCGTCGAGACGAACGCTTGAGACGGCAAACAGCAGCGTGTAGCGCCCGCCCATGCAGAAGCCGATGCAGCCGACCTTGCCGGTCATGTCCTTGCGTGCACGCAGGAAGCCGGCGGCTCCCTCGAGGTCTGCCAGCACGGTCGCGTCAGACATCGAGAACAGTCGCAGCATCATTGCCTCGCCCATCTCCGGAGGGCCGCCTTCGCGGGTGTAGAGGTCGACGCCGAGCGCCACGTAGCCGAGGTTGGCAAAGCGGTTGGTGACGTCGCGGATGTGCTCGTTTAGCCCCATCGCCTCATGGATCACGATCATTGCGGGAGCGGGGTGGGTGGCGTCGACGGCGACGGGGCGCGCGAGATAGCCGTTTACCTGGGTCCCGCCGGCGCCCGCGAACGTCAGATCCTCGCCGAAGATGGCGGCCGGGTCGTTGACCGCGCCGGGGACTCCCTCGGGACTGAACTTGACCTGTGTGTCCGTCATGTCGCCTCCTTCTAACCTTGGACTTGTGCTCGGCTACGCACTCGTGGCCGCGGATGCGAGCGGCGGATTGCTCTCCAGCTCACGGATCTTGCGTTTGACGCGCTTGCGCGTCTCGCTGAGCTCGTGCTCGAGCTTGGCGAGCTCTAGCGAGCGGTGGCGCACCAACGCCAGCTGGCGCTCGAGGTGGCCGAGCGCCTCATCCAGGAGCTCACGGCGACGCTCTGGCTGGACGTCCTCGCGCTGCAGCTGAGCACGTACCTCGGCACGCGCCTCCTCGGCGGCGAGTAGCGTCTTCAGCTCATCCAGCGACACGCCCAGCAATTCCTTCAGCCGCATCACTTCCCGCAGTCGCTCGACCTCCGCGTGGGTGTAGAGACGGTGTTGGCCGGAGGGCCGCGTGTGCGCCTCTGGCAAGAGGCCGATCTCCTCGTAGTAGCGAATCGTCCTGGGGGTGGTTCCCACCAGACGTGCGACATCGCCGATTCGCAGGCTCACGCGGGTACCCGCAGCGCCGGCTCGGCGGCGACATGCTTGACGTGGCTGGGACGCAGCAGGCAGACGACGGCACCAATCAGCGAGACCGCCGTGAGCACCCACAGCGCGGTATGCATGTTGGTGATGAACGGCGCGAGCTTCTGCGCGGAGAGCCCCTTGGCCAGGCCGGAGAAGACAGCGAACAGCGTCGCTTTGGGCACGGCGGAGGTGATGATCGCGAGCACGAAGGCGATTGACAGCACCGCTCCGGTGTTCTGCAGCAGCGTTCTCGCCCCGGCGGCGATGCCGCGTCGGTGGGCGGGTACGACGCCCATCATGGCCGCCGTGTTGGGGCTGTTGAACATGCCCGAGCCGGCGCCCACCAGCAGCAGCCACAGGGCACTCTGCCAATAGGCGGTGTGAACCTGAAGCGTTGTCATGGCGGCCAGTCCGGCGGCGCTTACGAGCATGCCGATGGCGGCCAGCGCGCGCGAGCCATGGCGGTCGGCGTAGACGCCGGCGATGGGCGAGGCAATGAGCATGCCGAGCGCGAGCGGGATCAGCTTGATGCCGGCATTGATCGGTGAGTCACCCTGTGCGCCCTGGAAGTAGAAGACGAATAGGAACATCAGCGCAAATCGTGCCAAGCCGTTGATGAAAGCGGCGGCACTGGCGGCGGCGAATAGGCGACTGCGGAAGATCTCGAGGTCGAGCATCGGCGCGCGCGAGCGGCGCTCGATCAGCACCCACAGGGGCAACAGCACGACGGCGGCGGCGAGGCTGACGATCACGATCGTGTCGTTCCAGCCACTGATGCCGCCACGGGAGACGCCGAGCACGAGCCCCGTAAGCCCAACCACGAACGTGCTCGTGCCGAGCACGTCATAACCGCGTACGGAGTCGGGTTTGGCGAGCTCGCGAAGCACGAGTGCGCCCCACGTCGCGCCAGCGAGCGCAAAGGGAACGTTGAACCAGAACACCCAGTGCCAGGAGATCGACACGAGCGCGCCGCCGAGCACGGGGCCGAGCACGAGCCCGATGGCAGCGATCATTGTGTTGGCGCCCATCGCCAGGCCGAGTTTCTCCTTGGGGAAGGCGTCGGTGACGAGAGCTGCGGCGTTTGCAAATAGGAACGCTGAACCAATTCCCTGCAGCACGCGCCAGAGGATCAGCACGGTTGCATCGGGCGAGAAGCCGGCACCGAGGGATGCCAGCGCGAAGACGACGAAGCCGCCGACGTAGGCGCGCTTGCGTCCGAACAGATCGCTCAGACGTCCTGCCATCAGCACCAGCACGGTGGCGGCGATGAGGTAGGCAAGGATCACCCACACGAGCGCGAGCAAGCTGGTGTGCAGCGAGCGCTCGAGGTCGGGCAGAGCGATGATCAGCGTGCCCGAGTTGGTCGCCGCGAGCAGCATCCCGAGGCTCGTACAAGACAGGGCCCACCACTTGTAGTGCTCGTGGCCGGCAGCTACGCCAAACCGTGATGAGGGTGTCGCGGGCGCGTGTGTCTGTGGGGGTGCGACGGTCATCGATCCGTGCCTTTCCAAGTCGGAATCTGAATCTGACGTGAACGTAAAGATCAACATAGCAGGCGTCGAGGTGAGGTTTGGAACCTCGCAGCGACCGCTGTGAGAAGGGCTAGTCTTCGCGCGAGAACTGAGTGGCAGGCTGCTAAAACTGGAGGTCATGGCAGCGAGTGAGCCGAAGGTGATTAAGAGCGATGAGCAGTGGCGCCAGGAGCTGACGCCGGCTCAGTACGAGGTGCTGCGCAAGGCCGGAACAGAGGCTCCGTTCACGGGCGAGTACGTCTACAACAAGGAGTCCGGCGACTATCGCTGTGCGGCCTGCTCGGCGATGTTGTTCAGTGCGGACACGAAGTTCGACTCCGGTACCGGCTGGCCGAGCTTCACCGAGCCGGCGGTCGCGGAGGCAGTAGAGCTGCGCCCGGACAACAGCCTCTTTATGAAGCGCACAGAGGTCCTCTGCCGTAACTGTGGCGGACATCTGGGCCACGTCTTTGACGATGGTCCGGGATCAGATGGCCAGCGCTACTGCATCAACTCTGCGGCGCTGTCGTTCAAGCCGGGCGCTGGCGATTCAGACGCACCAGCACAACACTAGCCAGATAGGCTGAGACGGCCATGATTATGATGGATCAGTCCAAGCGGCTGTCTGAGCCGCTGCGCTGGGGTAGACGCGAGCGCGCTGTGGTGATTGCGATGCTTGTGTGCGTTGCGCTGCTGGTCGTAGGCCTGGGGGCCTATGCGGTGACGAGCGGCGGCCCCGGCCGCAAAGACTGCATCGACATTACGTTCGCCTCGACGTTGGGCGGTGCGGAAGAGCACGCGTGTGGCGCGCAGGCCCGGAAAGTGTGCGCATCGCCCGGTTCATTCCCGCATGTTGCGGACGAGTTGCAGGCAGCCTGCCGCCGCGCTGGCTTTCCGTTTCGCTGATCCCCTCTGAGGATCCAAAAGGACTCGCACGAGCCCTTCGAGCGGTTGTCTAGACAAATGTCGAAACGCCTGCGTCAAGTGTTGGCCACGATGGCCCTACCCCGTTTCACGCGTCCCGGATTTCATACCGGGACTGTCATCGGTGAGCGACGTCCGTGCTGCATCAAGTCGGCGCTTATCCGCAAACAACTGTAGGAACGGAGGCACATGACCTGGCTGTCATACCCAAGTTGGCTGAACGCGGGGGACAACGCATGGCAGATGACCGCTGCTACGTTCGTCGGGCTGATGAGCCTGCCGGGCTTGGCGGTTCTGTACGGCGGTGTTATGCAGAAGCGCTGGTCGGTCAACGCGATGATGCTCACGTTCGTGGCGTTCTGTGTGACGCTCATCGTTTGGTGTCTCTGGGCGTTCAAGATGGGCTTCGGTAGTCCGATCGCGCACAGCGGTGGGGGTATCTTCGGTACCAAAGGGTTCCTTGGTACGGCTCTTGGCGAACCCGGCAGCGTGCTGAGCCATACCGGTGAGGAGGCTCAAGCACTAATCCCGTCGGTCACGGAAGGCCCGCCGTTCCATTTCCCTGAGGCATCGCTGGTGTACTTCCAGTTCGTGTTCGCCGCGATCACGCCGATTCTGGCGTTGGGCTCGGTACTGGGCCGGGTCAACTTCAAGGCCTGGATCCCGTATGTGGCTCTCTGGATCACGTTTGTGTACGCGGTCAACGCGTTCCTGATCTGGGGCGGTGGCTATTTCGCGGCGCACGGTGCACTGGACTACTCCGGTGGTTACGTGATCCACCTGGCAGCTGGAGTGTCAGGGTTCGTGTTCGCAGCGGTCATCGGGCCAAGGTTGCAACGAGACCGTGAGATCGATGCGCCGAACAACCTGCTGATGCTGGCGGTTGGTGCTGGTCTGCTGTGGCTCGGTTGGAATGGCTTTAACGGTGGAGACTCCTACTACGCTGGCGCTGACGCCTCGGCGGCGGTGCTCAACACGAACCTTGCCACTGCGGTGTCGATGATGGTGTGGATCGCGTGGGACTACATCTTCCGCGACAAGCCGTCGATGATCGGTGCCGTCAACGGCATGATCACCGGGTTGGTGGGTATCACCCCATCCGCTGGTTTCGTCAATGGGTGGGGAGCGATTGTCGTGGGCGTGGTCGAGGCGACGATCGTGTGGTTCGCGATCCGCTACCTCAGTCGAGCGCCGATGTTCAGGAGCGTGGATGACACGCTAGGGGTGATCTATACCCACGGTATCGCCGGCCTGTGCGGAGGTTTGTTGGTCGGGTTGTTGGCCGACCCGGCGATTGTCGAGTACATCGGCGTGGGCGGCGCAAGCAACCTACCGGGCAAAACGGGGCTACTGCTGGGGGGCGGTTGGTCGCTGTTGCGCTGGCAGGCGGAGACAGCCGTCTGGGTGATCGCGTACACGGCGATAGCCACGTACATCATCCTCAAGGTGATCGGATTGGTGATACCGCTACGGCTCAGCGACGAGGAGCTGGAGATCGGCGATCACGCGATCCACGGCAACGAGGTGTACCCCTCGGACGTGCCTACGCTCGGTGGCTCACACCCACCGGCGTGGCAGCCGGCTCCTGCCGGCGCTGGAGCGTCGTAGGCGAGAAGCTCTCTCGGGAACGGGCGCGTCCTCCCCACGGACGCGCCCGCCTCGGGTTTGAGGACGGTCTGGTGGCCCCGCTTTGGCGGGGCCACTGGTCTCTGTGGGGCGACATGCACCCTCGTGGCGTGTGTCGTCGATCGGCTAGCGCCGTCGCGCGTGGTGCCCCTCAGGTGGCGATGCCGATGGGGCAGGACACGCCGGTGCCGCCAAGCCCGCAATAGCCGCTGGGGTTCTTGGCTAGATACTGCTGGTGGTAGGCCTCGGCGTAGTAGAAGGGGTGCTGCGGGTCGATCTGGATGAGCTCGGTGGTGATGGTGCCGTGACCAGCGGCAGAGAGCATCTGCTGGTAGGCGCTCATCGACGCCTCGGCGGCCGCGAGCTGGGTCGGCCCATCGCAGCCGATCAGCGAGCGATACTGGGTACCGACGTCGTTGCCCTGGCGCATCCCCTGTGTGGGGTTGTGCCCCTCCCAGAACAGCCGCAGCATCTCCTGGTAGCTGGTCTTGGCCGCATCGAAGGCGACGAGCATGACCTCGGAGTGGCCGGTGCGACCGCTGCACACCTCCTCATAGGTGGGGTTGGGTGTCTGCCCACCGGCGTAGCCCACGGCGGTTGTGTAGACGCCGGGGGCTTCCCAGAAGATCCGCTCGGCGCCCCAGAAACAGCCCATGCCGAAGATCGCCGTCTCGACACCGTCAGGGAAGGGTCCCTTTAACGGCGTGCCGAGCACCTCGTGGCGCTCAGGGACGACCAGCTCCTGTTCGCGTCCTGGGAGCGCTGCTGTGGGCTCCACCATTGCGGTCTTGTGGCGGCCAAAAATATTCATAGATGCAGGCTAGCCGAAGGTACGTGCGATCCTGGAGGCTCGTATCAGCTCGGCTCGCCCGGCCGGTCCGATCAGACAGAGGTAGAGTGCGAGGCGATGAGCTCGAGCGAGGTTCGCAGGCGGCCAGCCGCTCGTGTCGGCGGGCGGCGAAAGTGGGGATGAGCGTGGGATCAGTCGTCGGTTACGAGGTCAGCGACAGGGTCGCGCGAATCACGCTCGACCGCCCAGGGCGTGGCAATGGCATCACGCGCCAGCTGGTCGAGGAGCTCGTTTCGTGTGTCGAACGCGCGGACTTGGATCCGGCGGTGCACGTGATGCTGCTTGCGGGTAACGGCCCAGGCTTCTGCGGTGGCTATGACCTGGTGGAGAGCGCGGAAGGGATGGGCGGAGAGTCATCCGCGGCAGCGTATGTGCCGAAGGGCTCGCCGCTTGATCCGGCGAGAATCGCGGCCAATCACGATCCACGCGAGACCTGGGATCCGATGGTCGACTACGCGATGATGAACCGTAACGTCCAGGGCTTCATGAGCCTGTTTCACTGCGGCAAGCCGGTCGTGTGTCGCGTGCATGGGTTCTGCGTGGCGGGCGGCACCGACATGGCGCTGTGCTCGGATCTGCTGGTAATCGCCGAGAACGCCAAGATCGGCTACCCGCCGGCACGCGTGTGGGGCTCACCGACGACGGCGCTGTGGGCGCACCGCGTGGGGGTGCAGCGCGCCAAGCGACTGCTGTTCACCGGCGACTCGCTGTCGGGTAGGGAGGCGCTCGAGTGGGGCCTTGCGATTGAGGCGCCGCCGGCGGATGAGCTGGTGGAGCGCACCGAGATCTTGGTGGGGCGGATTGCGCAGATGCCTGTCAACCAGTTGATGCTGATGAAGCTGTTGGTGAACCAAACGCTGTATTCACAGGGCCTGCATGCGACGCAGATACTGGGGACGGTGTTCGACGGCATCACGCGTCATACGGCGGAGGGGTATGCCTTCCAGCAGCGCGCTGCCCAAGCTGGATTCCGCGAGGCTGTGCGTGAGCGCGACGAGCCGTTTGGAGACTTTGGGCGCTCGAGCTTCAAGGGCTAGAGCGAATGTGTTAAAGCTAGGGGCGTGGCGCTACTCACCGCCAGCCGCCCGCTTGGCAATGAACTGCAGCGAGTGTTTCCGTCGCGTCCCTTCCATGTGCGCTTCTGGGACGGAAACGCGGTACCCGCGACTGAGGGTGAGGCGCCGACGTTCTTCGTGCGTCGTCCCACGGCGCTCGCCCATTTCCTCTCGGCGCCGGGAACTCTGGGGCTCGGGCGCGCTTACGTGGACGGCTCGTTGTCGGTGGACGATCTCGACGGGGCGTTCCTGGTGGTCGACGAGTGGGAGCCGCCGGAGCTAGCGCTCGCCGATCGCATGCGTTTGGGGCTAGCGCTGGTGGCCGCCGCGGCGCCGGGCGGGCTGCCGCGTCGCCCGGGGATCGAGCTGGTGCTCCGTGGGCAGCTACACAGCGCCGAGCGCGACGCGGCTGCGGTTCGCTACCACTACGACGTCGGCAACGAGTTCTTCGCGCTGTTCTTGGATGAGTCGATGACCTACAGCTGCGGGATCTTCTCGCGGGGCGCGAGCACGCTGGAGGAGGCGCAGCGCACGAAACTGGAGCTGGTGGCGGGCAAGCTCGCCCTTGAGCCGGGAATGCGGGTGCTGGACGTGGGCTGCGGCTGGGGCAGCTTCGCAATCCACGTAGCTCGCGAGTATGGGGTGAAGGTGGTGGGCATCACGCTGTCCGAGCGCCAGGCCGAACGTGCACGCGAGCGCGTGGCGCAGGCGGGGATGGCAGATCGGGTGGAGATCCGTGTGCAGGACTACCGGCGGCTGGCGCATGCCTCGTTTGACGCGATCTCGAGCATCGGCATGTCTGAGCACGTGGGCGATAGCCAGATCGACGTCTACGCAAAGACGCTGTTCGAGATCCTCAAGCCGGGCGGCACGCTGCTGAACCATGCGATCGCGGCGCTCGACCCGGGGGCGGAGCCGCTGGAGGATCTTTTCTCCACGCGCTATGTGTTCCCCGACGGCGAGCCTCTACCGCTCTCGCGCGTGCAGCTGGCGCTCGAGCGGGCGGGCTTTCGCACGGGGCACGTGGAGGGCTTTCGCGAGGACTATGCGGAGACGCTGCGCCACTGGGCGCGGAGACTGGACGAGCACATCGACGAGGCCGAGCGGCTGGCTGGTGTGGAGCGCACGCGCGTGTGGCGCCTATACCTACGTGCAGCAGGCCACGGCTTCACGACTGGCCTCACAGCGGTCTACCAGATGAAAGCACGGCGGCCCGTCTGAGCTGTCCTGCTGCATCGCGCATACCTCGTGTGCGCGTGGCGGCTAGAATGGCCGGACCTTGCGGATGTAGCTCAGCTGGCTAGAGCGTCGCCTTGCCATGGCGAAGGTCGAGGGTTCGAATCCCTTCATCCGCTTCACGCAAAACCCCCGGATTTCCGGGGGTTTTGTTGTTCGGGAGAGAGCGAGGTGAGGCCGACAGCTCTTGTGGGTAGCACCCGTGGGTAGCAGATCGAGCTCGTGCGGGACCTCCGCTTCATCACGGCTTGCCGAGCAGCGCGACACAATCTGACTCAGTGCCGCGGGAGACATTCGCAGAGACCTGGCAGGGGCAGTGGCAGATGCCTGATGGTCAGGAGTATCCAGGCGAGCTGTCATTCAAGGAGGGGGAGGGAGCTGCCCTGCGCGTATTCGGCTCTCGCCAAGCGAGCCTGTCCGAGCCAACTCGTTGGGTTCAGGCTCTCCATGGCACCACGCTGGGTGGCCAGGACATGAGCTTGCTGGACGCCGCCCTGTTCCAGCACCAGGACCATCTCTGGGGCGGCGATGAGATGCCGACGAGTCAGGAATGGCGCTCGCACACGCTCATCGTTGGAATGCATGTGGATCGAGAGGACGACCTCAAGTTCTCAACCGCTACTTTCCGCGTCGCTGGCCTCGAGGCGTGGCTAGCTGAGCAGTGGGGCGGGCCCCCATTCTTCTCGGCTCCGCCTCGCGTCCCATCGGGACGATCGCGCCGGGCGCGGCGTGGACGGGCGAGAATCACAGGCAGGCGGAAGGTTTGGCGTCGCCGGCCCGAGATGGTTCAACGGACACGAGTGCTTTCGCGACTCCGTGAGTACAGGCCAGTTGGCCGTATCGGCGGGCGCGTCGAGGACGCGAGGATCATCGCGACGCTCGGCGAGCACAGGAACATCGAAGGACGGTTCCGGGAGGTCATCGAGCGGACCGCGAATTTCCAGGTAGACCTCGATAGCCCGTTGGGTCTCGGGCAGTGGGAGCGTCGTTGGGTCTTTCCACTACAGGACATGTTGATCCTATGCACCGGACGCGAGAGCCCAATCGCCTCGATGACGGCGCATTTCCGCGTTGAGGCTCCGGCGTTCATGCGTCCCGCGCTCAGAGACCGCAGGACGCTGCCGGCCACGGTTTCGATCTATCGAAGTTCGATGCGAGCATCGACGCCTGGCGGTCGCTATGAGCGGATGCCGCTCCCGCGAAATGCGCTTGTGTGTGACGGATCGCGGTTCCTCCGCGAGTGGTTCAGGCTGTACCGGCGGATTGAACGGGCAGCACCGTTCTTCTTCGCGACACTCGATGAGCACTCGCAATGGCTCGACAACCAACTGTTGAACTTGACTGCATTTGCCGAGGCGTACCACGAGCGGATACACGACCGCCCGCGCTTTGATCCGGAGCTGAACGACCGTCTCGTTGAAGAGCTGCTCGGGCGCATCGACGATCCCGAGGCTCGGGATGCGTGGCGTGAGAAGACTGTATACGCCGCCAAGATGACCCAGCGGAAGCGCTTGACGGAGCTTGTCAGCTGGGCGAAGTGGGTTGTACCGGCCCTCGACCGGTTCCCAAAGCTCGTCGCGCAGCTCATCGACACGCGCAACCATCTGACCCACTTCGGCCCGCGCACCAAGTGGGTTGTCGTCGACCATGAGCTGGTGCGCGCGGTTCAGCGGCTGGTCGTGGTGCTTCAGGCGAACCTCCTGTTGGATATAGGCGGCTCTGACGAGGCTGTTGCGTTGGCGATTGCGAGGGGGTACTGGCGTAGCCCAGTTCTCGATCCGAGCGAGGAGGTGAGCCA
This sequence comes from Solirubrobacteraceae bacterium, assembly GCA_035487855.1. GTDB lineage: Bacteria > Actinomycetota > Thermoleophilia > Solirubrobacterales > Solirubrobacteraceae > Palsa-744. Next base: position 1,909 of record DATHLT010000060.1, on the reverse strand, counting down.
TGGGTCTGCGGAAGCAGGCTAGCTCCGATGTCTTACCTGCTCTCCGGGCCGAGGTGGGGACATCCAGCTCCCAGCGCTTCGGCACGGGGGTATTGTCCGGACCGGGGTGCCGCATGATTGATGGCTTCCCGGATGCGCTTCACGTGCCAGCTTACTTTTCGAGGGTTTGAGGAGCGGCTTGCCGTTGACCGCCGGAGCCTGGCTCACGCGGCGTGGGCCGCTATGCGGTCACGGCCACCGTGGGGATGGGCAAGCCATCCTCGTGCATGACGTCAAGGTATCCCTCGATCGCCTCCTGGGCGTTGGCGCCGGCTTCCTCGATCGTCTGGCGACGCTCGGTAGCTCGGGCACGAACACGCTGAAGCCGCCTTCCGCATCAGCCACGATCACCACATTGAGCTCGTGATCAGTGCTCATATCGGCGAACGATAGCGCCCTTGAATGAGGCCAGGTACGGGAATGGCGGCCAGCCGCACGACGGGTGTGCGATGCGACGTGGGTCTCGATCAGGCTGTCGTTTCCGGCCAAGGGAGGCGCTGATGGCCGTGGTCCGCAAGAGTTTGGACCAACTCCGCGCTACTGAACGCGTACGGAGATCTCTGCGCCGGAATTCTCGGCTCTGACTTTTTGCTACGTCGGCGCGGTCGAGCGAGGTAGTCAGGGGCTAGATACTGCGAGAAGATCGGGGCCAGTCGCGCCGCCCAGTGAAGGTCCGCGAGCAGAACGTCCGGGCAGACGACGAGGTACACGCGCCCCTCTACCGGGCCAACACGGAAGGACAGATGTTGCGAGCGACGTTGCGCCGAGCCTGCATCCCGCATGAGAAGTCCCGGTCCGGCGCCTGTAAAGGTCGTCATCCATTGCTTCTCGTCGATCAGGTCTACCGGAGTCTGCTGGTATATGTGCGCCAATCCATGGCGGCTGATATCGAATAGGGCCGCGAGCAGTTGGCGCTCTGGACGCACACTCGGAAGGGAAGGAAGTCGAAATTCCGAGGAACGTGGTATCGGCACATCGGATGGCAGCTCTGTGAAGTAGCGTCGATCCCGATCCGCGAGGTATTGCGCGAACCTCGTCAAGCGATCACTGCTCCGGCTCGCTGTGCGAGCCGCCAGCTCAAGGTAGGCGAACGCTTGCCGCGCAAACATGAAGTTGCCTCCTACACCTGGCTCTTTCGAGCACTCGCACATGGCGTCCCAAGCAACCGTGAAATCGTCCACGATGAAGCGAGCCAAAACCGATGGCTCGATGTTCCCCGCTGGCACATATGGTTCTCGGCTAAGCGTCGTTGGCACGTCCGCGCGCGAGGTCCGAAAGTGGGATCTTGTATTTCAGGTCGAGCACCGCTTGGAAGGTGCGCTGGAACGAAACACCGACGCCCGGTCCCAATGACTTGGCAAGGGCAGTCCCTCCGGCCGATATCAGCTCCGTAAGTACATCACCAAAATGATCGACGGTCGCCGCTCGCGCGCGCCAGTCTGGATGGGGGCCAATCGCCATCATGCGCGGCTCGCCGGCAACTTGATCGACGACATGCTTGCGGCGGTGGTGCGCAAACTCGGACCAGCGGCCGTATTGTCCGTCGAAGTAGCTCTTGGTTGAAGGCGGGGGCCTCTCACCTGCCCGGAGCATTTCGGCCCGGATGGCCTCCTCTTGGCGCTGGCTTGCGTGCATGACTGTGCCTCGGCTGACAGTCTGCCCGTCGATCCAGCGGGCTACGAGTTCATCCTCGCCACGAAGTACGAACACGCTCAGTAGCCGGTTCGCCTCGTGCAGACTACGAATCGTGGGAAGCGCCTCGTTTGCATACCCCAGGCGGACAAGATCGAGCCCAGCACGTGCCATACCGATGCAGCGACCGGTCATCAGCCAACAGGCTGCCTCGCGGCTCGGGCCGAGCAGATCGAGA
>DATHLT010000059.1:0-6844 GCA_035487855.1 Solirubrobacteraceae bacterium | reverse complement strand
GGCACATGTGCCGACCGCTGGGTGGCGCATGCGCCACCCCTGACCGGGTCGCATGCGACCCGGTCAGCCTCATCCGACCTACCCGCGCGAAGCTGAAGCACGCTACCGTCTAGCTATGAACATGGTCCCTTCGGGGCCACTGAAGCCGCGGTTGCGGGGGGTACTTCACGAGTACGGTTTCTTCGTGTCGATTGCCTGCGGCGTCGTGCTTATCCTCGCTGCATCAAATGGGCGGGCGCGACTGGCGGCGAGCATCTACGCGGCCGCCGTCTCCGGCTTGCTAGGAACCAGCGCGCTGTATCACCGCGTCACCTGGCGCCCACGTGCGCGACGCTGGATGCGCCGGCTCGACCACTCGATGATCTTCGTGCTGATCGCCGGCACTTACACGCCCGTGGCACTACTCGCGCTCAAAGGCTCGCTCTCGAAAACCGTCCTGATCGTGTTGTGGGCGGGGGCACTCGGCGGCGTGATCTTCAAGCTGTTGTGGATCGACGCGCCCAAGTGGCTGTTCGCAGCCGTGTACGTGGCACTCGGCCTGGTCACCGCCGCCGTCTTCGGTGAGCTGCCCGCCGCGATCGGCTGGCTGGGCGCCGCCGGCCTCGCTTGTGGTGGCCTGTTGTATGTGATCGGCGCGGTCGTCTACGCAAGCGGTCGCCCGAATCCGTGGCCGAAGGTATTCGGTTACCACGAGGTGTTCCACGCGCTCGTGCTCGCCGCCGCCGCGCTGCAGTACGCGGTTATCGCATTTGCTGTGCTGCCCAGAGGTTGAAGCGGCCGCCACCTACGGCTTGTCTCAGGCGAATTCGCTGCGGCTCGGACACATACGCGCGAGCGCACACTCGCGACATGCGGGCGAGCGCGCGTGGCACGTGCGCCGGCCGTGGCGCAACAGGTTGACGTGCAGCTCCAGCTCTTGGCCGGGCGGCGTGAGCGCGAGCATCTCGTCGTGCAGCTCCTCAAACGGTGCGCCAGGGCGCAGCATGTGCAGGCGCATTCCCACCCTTGAGACGTGGGTATCCACAGGCACATCGTGAAGGCCATACGCGAATAGCAGCACGCACGCGGCTGTCTTGCGTCCCACGCCGGGCAGGGCGACGAGGTAGTCGCGCGCCTGTGCTATCGGCACGTCCGCAAGCCAGTCGAGTGAGAGCTTTTCAGCGCACTCGCTGGCCGCCGGCGCTCCCGGCAGTCCAGCCGGTCTCGGCGGTCCAGGCGCGTCGGAGATCGCGCGCAGGATCGCCTGGATGCGCGCCGACTTGACCTTCGAGATGCCCCCTGGGCGGATCGCCTCCTCGACCTCGGCGAGCGGCGCGTCGCGCACCTGCCCCCAGCTGTCCCAACGCTCGCGCAGTCGCAGGTAAGCGACATCGCGGTTGCGGTCGTTGGTCGACTGCGACAAAACCGTGAGGATCAGCTCGGCGATGGGGTCGCCGTGCGGGCGCATCAGCGGGATGCCGTACACCTCGCGCAGGCGTTCGCGAATTCTCACTACACGGGCATGCGTCGGTGGGGTCCATGTGGCAAGCAACACCCCTATATCCTCGCAAGGTGCCCGAGGTGAGCGACCAAAGCGGCGAGATCGACGGACAGCCGGTGTTCTGGCGTGAGGCGCCTGCACCAGACGGCGCCCACGGCGACGCCGTAGCTCTGTATTTGCACGGCGTGCCGACCAACTGCGACGAATGGACCGACTTCGTGCGCCGTAGCGGCGGGCTGGCGGTCGATCTGCCGGGCTTCGGGCGCTCCGGCAAGCCCGGGTTCCTGAAGTACACGATCGACGAGTACGACCACTTCATCGAGCGTTTCCTCGACACGGTCGAGGTTGAGCGAGTGAAGCTCGTGGTGCACGACTGGGGCGCCGTAGGCCTGGCGTTTGCACAGCGACTACCAGCGCGCGTGGAGCGCCTGGTGATCATCAACTCGGTGCCGTTTCTCCCTGGGTACCGCTGGCACCGCACCGCACGGGTGTGGCGCACACCGGGGCTGGGAGAGCTGGCGATGGGCACCACCAACCGCTTCACCCTGCGCCTGGCCTCGCGCGAGTCAAACGTGACCCCGGGGCCGATGCCCGACGCGTGGCTGGACAGCATGCTCGAGCACTTCGACCAGGGCACCCAACGCGCGATCCTGCGCCTGTACCGGAGCTCCCCACCGGCCGTGCTCGCCGCCGCGGGCGCACGACTGGGTGCGCTCGACATGCCAGCGCTTGTGGTGTGCGGCACGAAGGACCCCTACATACCGGCGCGCTTTGCAGCCGAGTACGCACAGATGCTGCCCAACGCTGAGCTGTTGGAGCTGGAGGATGCGGGGCACTGGCCGTGGCTCGACCGGCCGGACGTGATCGAGCGTGTGGTGGACTTCCTGAGCTCCAGGTGAGCGCAATTGCTCCCCGACCCGGCAGCGGCACGCCGCTGGGCACAGACACCAGCGCAGTGCCGGACACGAGCAGCGCTGGCCTACCACCAGCTTGGGTGATCACTGCGGCGCTCAGCGTCGTGTACCTGATCCTCGCGCCGCAAAGCCCCGACCTCGCGGCGGCGAGCTATCGCAGCGAGCTGTTCTCGCGTGTTGGCTTCACGCTGTGGGACAACTCGTGGTATGGCGGCCACCACCTGCTCGCCTACTCGCTGCTGGCCCCCGCGCTGGGCGCGCTGATCGGTCCGCAAACGCTGGCGGCGATCTCGATGATCCTCGCCACATGGCTGTTCGCAAAGGTGATCGACGGGCGCTTCCCGACGAACGCCACTCGTGCGGCAGCGATCTTCTTTGCGCTCGGCGCCTCCGTCGCGCTGCTCTCCAGTCGCGTTCCCTTCAACCTCGGGCTGGCGATCGGCTTGGGTGCAGTGCTGATGGCACAGCAAAGGCGCCTGGCGTTCGCGCTCGTGCTGAGCGTGGTCACATCGCTAGCCAGCCCTGTCGCGGGGGCGTTTCTCGCGCTGGCTTTCCTCGCGTGGGCGCTCGCCGGCCCGGCGCGCGGCTGGCCGCTCGTGCTGAGCATCGCCGCACTCGCGCCGATCGCACTGCTCACGCTCGCGTTCCCTGAAGGCGGCGCGCAGCCGTTCGTGGCGTCCGCGTACTTCCCTGATGTCGTCGCGGTGCTGCTGCTCGCTGCCCTGATGCAATCCGAGCCGGCGCCGGGCGCGACCCGTGTCCTGCAGATCGGCACGCTGCTCTACGCGGCTGCGCTGACCGGCTCCTATCTGATCCCCACAGCGGTCGGTGGCAACGTCGACCGCCTCGGCGCGCTCGTCGGTGGACCGGTCGCCGCATGTGTGCTCGCCGGGCGCTCGCGTGCGCGACTTCGAGCACTAGTCGTACTCGCGCCCTTCCTGTTCTACTGGCAGGCGACCGCCCCCGTGACCGACTTCGCCTCGACGCTCTCCAACCCTTCGGTCAATGCCTCGTTCTACGAGCCGCTCATCGGTGAGCTGCACGCGTTGGACATCGGCTACGGAGCGCGACCGGCCCGCATCGAGGTAGTCGCCACCGCCGACCACTGGGAGGCGCGATACGTAGCGCCTCACGTGATGATCGCGCGTGGCTGGGAGCGCCAGCTGGACACCTACCGCAACAGTCTCTTCTACGAAGCAGCAGAGCCGCTCACAGCCGAGCGCTACCGCACGTGGCTCACCCAGAACGCGATCTCCTACGTCGCGCTGCCGGATGCGCCACTCGACTACTCGGCCCATACGGAGGCAAAGCTGGTGGGCAGCGGGCAGGCCAACTACCTGCACGAGATCTGGCATTCCGCGCGTTGGCGTCTGTTCGCCGTTGAAGACGCAGCGCCGCTAATCAGTCCACCAGGCACGCTCGAGCGCGTGGGCAGCGACTCGCTGACGCTGTACGCGCCACAGGCTGGCACCTACGTCGTGAAGGTCCGCTATACGCCCTATTGGGCACTCGCCGGCGGCAGCGGTTGCGTGGGCGAAGCGCGTGCTGGCTGGACCGAGATCCAGGCCCGAAAGACAGGGCGTTTTCGTGTCGTCATTCGCTTCTCGCCTGGACGGATGTTCAGCCGAGCGCTGCGGTGCGGCTGAGCAGCTGGGCGATCGTCTACGCTTACTCAGTTGATGGTCGCCCGCGCTCGTCTCCTGCAAGCGCGCGTCCTGCCGCACGGATGGCCGGACGTGCTGCGGCAGATAACTCTCTTTGGCGCCGCATATCTGGCCTATCGGTTGGTGCGCGGGTTCGTTGAGGGCGACGCCAACGAGGCGTTCGCCCATGCGCGCGATCTGATCTCGCTGGAGCGCACGCTGCACGTGTTCGTCGAGCCCTCCGTCCAAACATGGGCCTCGAGCAGCCATCTCCTGATGGAGGTCTCCAGCTGGATCTACGTGAACGCACAGACGAGCGTGACGGTCGCAGCGCTCGTCTATTTGTACGTGCGCCACAACCGCAATTTCTACTTCGTGCGCAACATGTTCATGATCGCCATGGTGATCGCGCTCGTGGGCTACCTGGTGTTCCCCACGGCACCGCCGCGCTTCATGCCCGAGTGGGGCTTTGTGGACAGCGTGTCCAACTTCACCGGCATGCACGTCGACGGGCGCTCAGCATCGCTGAACGCGCTCACGAACCTGTACGCGGCAGTGCCCTCCATGCACGTGGCATTCGCGTTGATGATCGGCGGCACGCTTTCGCGTCTGTCGCGCCGGCGGATCGTGCGCGTGCTGTGGCTGCTCTACCCATTACTGATGGCGTTCGTGATCGTGGTGACCGCCAACCACTTCATCTTCGACGCGCTCCTTGGCGCGCTCACGGCCGGCGCATCTGCCTATGGCGCGCGCTGGTTGGCACGCGCGCGACCAAGCGTCTGGCGCTTCTCCTCGCGCGTGTCAGCAGTGGGATTCACCACCACTGGCTAGTAACCAACTACAGATGGCACCACCACCCCGACAGCACACCCCCACTCGCCGCGTGCGTCGCGCCGCCGCGCGCCCCGGGCGCCGCAGCACACGTGCGCCAATCGGCGCAGGCGTTCGCCGCGAGCTCGTACGCAACCGGCTGATCGAGTCACGCCTGACCCCCAACGCGATCTCGCTGACGGGGTTCGTGGGCAACGTCGTGGCGGCGGTGCTGGTGTGGGAGCGGCTGTTCTTCCTCGGCGGCATCGCCTTCATCCTCGGCTCGGTGATGGACACCCTGGACGGTCGCTATTCGCGCATGTCCGGCAAGGGCACTCCGTTCGGCGCGTTCCTCGACTCCACGCTCGACCGCATCGAGGAGGGCATCGTGCTGACGGCGGTGGCCGGCTACTTCGCGCTGCACGACAACCGTGTCGCCGCGGCCGCTGTGGTCGTGGCGGTGCTGGCATCGCTGATGGTCAGCTACACGCGCGCCCGCGCCGAGGCACTCGGCGTCGAGTGCAAGGTTGGGATCGCCACGCGACCGGTGCGTGTGGTGATCCTGGCAATCGGACTGGTGTTCGCACGCGGCGCCTCACTCGGCAACTTCGAGCTGCTGGAGCCGGCCGTGTACGTGCTTGCGGCGCTCAGCGTGGTCACCGTCGCGCAGCGCATCTGGCACGTGCGCCGCGAGCTTTCGGTGTGACCTTCACGACCCAGCGGAGTAGTCTCCTGCCGTGACCAACGACAACAAGAACGGCCGCGCCCATAGCAACGGCGCCGCCTCACAAAACGGCGCATCGCGCTACCAGTCTGAGAAGGTACGAGTCGCGATCATCGGCGTCGGCAACTGCGCCTCCGCGTTCGTGCAGGGAGTGCACTACTACCACGACGCCGACCCCGACGCGCGGGTCCCCGGCCTGATGCACGTGGACCTCGGCGGCTACCACGTCCGCGACATCGAATTCACCGCGGCGTTCGACATCGACTCCACCAAGGTCGGCAAGGATCTCGGTCAAGCGATCTGGGCGGGGCAGAACAACACGATCAAGTTCGCCAAGGGCAAGCACGCCGTGCCGAGCAAGCTGGGTGTGCCCGTGCACCGTGGCATGACCCATGATGGTCTCGGCAAATACCTCAAAGAGAAGATCAAAAAGGCCCCCGGCGAGACTGCCGACATCGTCAAGATCCTCAGGGACACGCACACCGACGTGGTCGTCTCATACCTTCCCGTCGGTTCCGAGGACGCGACCAAGTGGTACGTCGAGCAGGTGCTCGAGGCAGGCTGCGGTTTCGTCAACTGCATTCCCGTGTTCATCGCCCGTGAGGACTACTGGGACAAGCGCTTCAAAAAGGCTGGGCTGCCGATCGTCGGCGATGACATCAAGTCGCAGGTCGGGGCCACGATCGTGCATCGCACGCTTGCCCGCCTGTTCGCCGAGCGCGGCGTGGAGATCGAGCGCACCTCACAGCTGAACGTGGGTGGCAACATGGACTTCTACAACATGCTCGAGCGCGAGCGGTTGGAGTCGAAGAAGATCTCGAAGACCAACGCCGTCACCTCGATCATGGACCACCAGCTGCCGGCCTCAGACATCCATGTCGGCCCGTCCGACTACGTGCCATGGTTGACCGACCGCAAGTGGGCACACATCCGCGTCGAGGGCCAGGCGTTTGGCGACGTGCCTCTGAACCTCGAGCTGAAGCTCGAGGTGTGGGACTCGCCCAACTCCGCCGGCATCGTCATCGACGCGGCGCGCTGCTGCAAGCTTGCGCTCAACCATGGGGTCGGCGGCCAGCTGGACGGACCATCGTCCTACCTGATGAAGTCGCCCCACAACCAGCGCCCAGACGAGCTCGCGCGGCACGACACGGAGGCGTTCATCGCCAAATACGCAGGACGCCCCGGCACACGCGCGAAAGCCACCGCCTCAAGAGCCACAGCCTCATCGAAGCGCTCGGCAAAGGTCGCGCCGGCGCGAGCGAAAACCATACGG
>DATHLT010000058.1:0-19957 GCA_035487855.1 Solirubrobacteraceae bacterium | reverse complement strand
GTGGTAGCGATCACCGGCGAACACGGCTTTGGCGTTCGAGTTGTTGTGGGGCTCGCACTTGGTGAGCACTACCGCGGGTGCGCCTTTATACGTATAGGGCTCGGCTCGCGGCTCGCGGCAGCTGCACGTTGTGCTGGCAGGTGGACAGATGCACCAGCCGAATGGCAGCTCGTAGTCCGCCAATCGCGCGAGGTACTGGTGTGAGCGGCCATCGAGATTCAAGGCCCCCTGCGCGCCAGGTTCGCTGCGCAGCGAACCTGAGGTATGCGTGAGTGTCCAGCCGTCCGCCAGGTCCGCGAGTACCACTGCGTCCGCCTCGTCAGGGGAGAGGCCGGGAGCGATCCGGTTTTGCACCTCCGTGGTGATGCGCAGCGGGATCACGTCTCGCGCACCTCCGCCCGCAGGCTGGTGCGCTCGACGATCGCGTCGAATCGCTCGCGCAGCTCCGCGTGCTGTGCCGGCGCAACCAGGCACACGAACTCGTTGCCGATCTCGAACACCTCGCCGCCGAGAGATCGCGCGGCACCGTCAAGCTCGCTCGCGAGCGTGAACAGCTCGGCGCTCCACGCCGACTCGCCGAAGACACCCGTGAGCTGCTCGTAGGCGTCCTCGTCGAGACGTACGACGATCCTCACCGACGGGGATCCCTGGGCATCGCGCAGGGCAGCCAGCCGCCGGTAGGCGTGCGCGTCGCCGAGCAGCGAGATCGGCAGGCGTCGTCCCTTCTCGCGCGCGAGGTCGCGGCTCTCCAGCGACGCGACGACGGCATGACACAGCTGCTCGACGAGCCCCACCAGCAGCCCGTCGTCGTAAACCCCATCCGCATATGTGACGAGGATCGCCCGCTGACCGGCGAGCGCTGCGGCACTCTCCAATCGATGTTCGCCAGCATCGTCTGCCTCCTCACTCATCCACGTAGTAACACCACCGCGTTCGCGTACAAGCGCGCACAGCTCTGCCGAGAGCTGCTCGACACGCGAGATCTCCACCGACCGTACACGGCCAGCGAGCATCGCCTGCAGAGCCGCTGCGATCTCCTCCTCGCTCGCCACTCGATTGGCGGCGAGTTGCGCGGCAATCGCCAAGATCGATCGGTCCAGGCCGTCTACAAAGGTCGCGGCATCCGCCAGCATGGCGCTCAGCCGACCCTCGCGCGCCCGCGCGCGAGCCTCGAGAACATCGAGCTGCGTACGTAGCTCAGCGCCGAGCGCCTGCTCCTTAGCGAGGCTCTCCCGCACACGCTCATAGCTCCGGTTCGAAACACCGATCCGCTCGCGCACGGACACAACCCCCTCACTCAAGCGGCTACGCCCGACCTCACCCAGGCTCGGCCGAGTGGCATCGCGCTCGCCGGCAGACACCTGGTCGCTGACATCAGCTGGAGGCCGCACTTTGTCCACGCCGCTCGCCGAGCGCAGGATCAAGCGAGAGATTTTCACGCCGGTGTCGCGCAGCGCCGAGGAGACCGGCCCCTGCGCGCGGTACTGGCCCCCGCGGGCATGAACCAAGGGGAAGATACCGTGCTCGATCACGCGTTCCGCACGCGAGGACTTGTAGTGGTAGTAAGCGAACGCGTAAGCCCAATGACCAGCCAACCACAGCACCGCTCCGGTGACGAGGTAGACCAACGCGTAGCCGACGTTGCCCCGAGGCGAGAACGGCGCGAAGACCCCCGCAGCCAGAAAGACCCACCCGCAAACACGCAGGACCAGGCCACCCCGCAACAAGAAGGCGACAAAAGGAAGCAGCACAATTACCGCGAGTGCGCCCACGATTAATCATCACCTCCAGTGGACGTGAACCCGGCGCCGGATGAGACTGGTGATCACTACCTAATGCGGCATCGACATTCAGCTTGTCCAACTTGAGCCAAGAATCGGCTCTATCGACGGCACTCATCCTAACCGCAAACACGGCACCGAGCTCAGCGACTAGCTGATCTGGCAGTGTCAAACCCCTGCGGGACGCGCGTTCTGGCTCGGTGGTTTCGCGGCGTCTAGGTTTCCCAGGGCACGAGTCCGGTGCGGCAGCGCCCGTAACGGGTGACGGTGGATGCTTCCAGCGTGCCGAATGCTGCGCCAGGCGCATTGAGCCCGAACGCACCATCTACCCGTCCGCTGTAGTTGTGACCCCCCAGGCTGAGGGTGAAGGTGCCGAGACTTTCTAGCGGCCACGGTTCGGTTGCGCCGAGAAAAGACTCGGTGAGATGCAAGCTGTGGTGCCTTGCGCACTGATAGTGCGCCGAGAACTGGACGTCGATGAGCTGTCTGCCTTCCTTTGCCACGGCGATGAAGACGTGACCACTTTGATTCGTCCAGCCGTGGTAGTTGCCTGCGCCGGCCAGGGCAGCCGTCGAGACGGGACTTGGGGTGCGCTGGGCGGACCACGAGATGCGCCCGGCGGAGCAGAGTCCGTAGCGGTGGGTCAGCCAATGTGCACTGATCGTGCCGGCCATCCCGCCATTCGCGGCATCGATGGCGCCCGTGATGGTCTGGCTTTCTTCCCCGGAGAAGGTGACCGTGAAGGTGTGGCTCGCGCTGATCGGTTCTGCCTCGTCGTTGCTCAACCCGTCCATCGGCTCGGTGATGCTGTTGCCGGTGTGGCAGTGATAGACGACCTTGGTAGCGATCGCGGTGATTCGGTGGCCGCCCGTGCCGACGACGACATTGATCGGCGTCGATTGGCTCGTGCTCCCCCGATATGAGCCTTCCATCGAGGGTGGTGGTGGAGTGACTTTCGGCGCCACAGCCGGTGCAGGTGGCGTGGGCGTCGCCACTGTCGGTTGGGGAACTCGGACTCTGGGCTATCGATCACGTGCTCTCGCAGGAGATTCAGGCGGGTCAATCCGAGACCGTGCAGTCGCACGAGCCGCAGCGGCCTAGTTGTAGTTCCTAAGAACGTTTGTCAGTAGATATCCGGGCCTCCTTGGAGGCTGGGCGGTGCTGAAGCCCCCAGAACCCAAGGAGGACACCGGATGAAGCTGCACGGTAATGCCCGCACCTGTCCGAACAGCAGGCGGCTACTGGTCGAGCGGATTGAGAACTCGAGCTAGTCGCTGCGCGAAGCCGCTGATGCGGCGGGCGTCAGCGAGCGGACCGCCTATCGGTGGCTGAAGCGCTGGCGCGAAGAGGGCACAAAGGGACTGATCGATCGCTCGTCGGCGCCTAAGCGGATTCCACATCGCACGGCGCGCGATCGAGAGCAAGCGATCGCGGCGCTCAGGCGTCTGCACATGACCGCTGCTGAGATCGCTGAGGTGCTGAGGATGGCGCTCTCGACAGTCTCTGCCGTCCTGAAGCGGATCGGCCTGGGCAAGCGCTCTCGCCTCTCACCGCCCGAGCCGGCCAACCGCTATGAGCGCAAGCGCCCCGGCGAGCTCGTGCACCTGGACATCAAGAAGCTCGGGCGGATCAGTATCCGCGGCGCCGGGCATCGCGTCAGCGGCCATCGTGGCAGCCAATTCAGAGTCGGACCCAAGCGCTTGGGTGCCACGGGCTGGGAGTTCGTCCATGTCGCGGTCGATGACGCCACACGCTTGACCTATGCCGAGGTGCTCTCTGACGAGCGCGCAGTGAGCGCTATCCGGTTCCTGCGCCGGGCAGTCACATGGTTTGCTTCCTTTGGGATCACAGTCGAGCGTGTGCTCTCGGACAACGGAGCGCGTTATCGCTCAGGCGCTCACGCACTGGCCCTGGCCGAGCTCGGCATCCGCCATCTGTTCCCCCCGGCCTTATCGCCCACGCACCAATGGCAACGCGGAGCGCTTCATCCAGACGCTCACCCATCGCTGGGTCTACGGAGCGATCTACGGCAGCTCAGCCGAGCGCAGCGCAGCACTATCGAGCTGGCTAACCCACTACAACTTCACACGACCACACAGCTCGCTCAGCCACAAGCCCCCCGAAACACGCCTACACGAGCCGACCAACGTGCCTGGAAACTACACCTAGTCGTTCGGTTACGGTGTCGTGCCAGCGTGCGAGTTCGGGCAGAAGCGCAGCTCAGGTCCGCACCCGGGGCTTACGAACGTAAGTGCGCACGCCGCCTGTCATACACCACTCGTGCGCCAGCTCATCACGCACGTCACCTCGCATTCCCGCCGCGCCCGGACGTTCAACGTATTAAGACGAACCCTGCGAGCGACCATCATTAGCATTCGCTTTTGGATTATAGTTCGCATTCCTTCCCCCCGGTGCAGTTTACGTTTACGAGATCCAATTTACCTTTACCAAGGAGTGAGGTGCAGGGAACCTTCATCAGGCAGTATTCTTCACACTTTAGATCGCTTATGAGAGCTTCTGCTGCGAGTGTACACTGACACTTTTCGTCGTTCTTGTTGAAACACTGGCAACACTTAGAGGATATTTCTCCTGATGAGGCCATGGCTGGTGTCGCGGCGGTCGCGGAGACGATCATCGACCCGGCCACGGCGGCAGCACCGTAACCCGCGACCCGGGCGATCGCTTCCCGGCGAGATTCACCGGGGATGGTGCTCTGCATGAGCTGGGGCTCGGCGACGACCAGATCCTTCTCGCGCAGCTCGTGGAGCGCGTTGGCGACCAAGTCCTCACTCACCCTGGAGACTACGGCGAGTTCAGCCAAGTCGCGCGCACCGTCGCAATGCCGCCAGACACACGCAGCGATCGGGCTCAAGCAATGAGCGGTGTGGCTCTCCTTATCGTAGAGCAGGAGCTCCTCGCCGAGGGTCTCTTCGAGGAGACCATCTTTACGTGCTCGTGGTAACGACCCGTATTCGTGCATCGATCAGCCCTCCGTCCTATCTCCTTGCATACGCATGGCCAGATATGGATTGTTTAGCTAATCCAGTCTCAACTGCCAGTGCTCTGTGTCAAGTCGTCCATATACTTCGTTCTAGACACGGAGGAAGATGGTCTATTCGAGCCAGATCGCTATCTCGCGGCGGTTGCAGAGATGGCGCCTTTGTTTCCCATCTGCGCCGATCCATCATTCGCCGGTCCATTTTGAGAAAGGTTGTTTTGGAGGGCTCGCGGTACTGGGCTCAAGCGGGAGCGAGGGACTCAGCGCGAAGGACTTCTGCTTCTCGTCGTGGCTGTTGTGTAATGGGTGCGGCGTGTGGTCGTTTGGACCTGGGTGGTGGGTGATTAAGGGGCGGGGCCTGTTGGCGTGGTTTTCGTCCGGGGTGCGCTGGGTCGGATGGAGCTTGCTGGGCTTTCAGGCTCCTTGGGGAGCCAGCCGGTGTTTGTGGAGCTTCAATAGGTTGTGGGTGGCGGTGATCAGCCGCCACTCCGACCGTGCAGCGGATCTGCTTCGTCGTTGGAAGCGGTCGATGCGGCGGTTGAACTTGGTGCTCGCGAACACCGGCTCGATCATCGCTTTGCGTTTTCGGTAGAGCCCGCCGCCGAGGTCGGTCTCGAGCACTCGACGCATGTGCGCGTAGGCGCCGCCGTCCCAGTCCGGCCTGGTGCCTCGGCGTTTGCCGGCGTCGGGTGGGATCAAAACCTGGATTCCCTTGTTGATCACGCTCTCCATCTGCCTCTGATGCCAGTAGCCGGCGTCGGCGAGGACGACTTCGACGCTGTTGCTCACGCCTGCTCGCTCGAGCTCGCTCTCGACGGCGTTGACCATTGCCTCCAGGTGCCCGAAATCGGAGGAGTCGGCGTTCACCTCGGCGGCGATCACGATCTGCTGCTCGTTAGCGGCTGTCTGCGCGTTATAGCCCTGCATGTATCCGTGCGGCGTCTTGACGTTGCGTGAGTCAGGGTCAGTCACGTTGACCTTTCCCGCCGGCGTGTCTGGTGGCTTATAAGGATTCGGCGGAGCGCCAAAGCGTCGCCCGTCCTTCATTACCCCGCGCGCACGATAGGCCTCATAGGCAGCGTTCGCAGCACACTCGACGGCAAGCTCCTCCTCCAACGGACGCTTTGACTGGGAAAGGCGCTCCGGGCGCGACCGCGGGATCGACTCGGCCTCGGCGGCACGCTTCTCATCCAGGCGACGCTTGGCCTCACGCAACCAGCCACGACGGCCCTGCTCGGTGGAAAGCTCCGGTGGTAACTCATCACCGCGCTTCTCCCCGTAGCGCTCGTCCTCCAGACGGTCTGTCTCGGCAGCCTCCTCGAGAATCTCCTTGGCGATCTGCTCGTAGTCGCGCGCTGCGTGCTGGGAGGCGTTCGCGTGCACCTTCGTGCCATCGACCGCGATCACCGAGGCGCCCACGAGCCCCGCCTCCGCACAGAGCGCGAGCACCTCGCTGAACAGGCCAGCGATCGCGTCCTCGTGACGCTGACGAAACCGCGCGATCGTCGTGTGATCAGGGCGCTGGTTGCCCGCGATCACGCGGTGGGCGACATCCTCCACGCACTCGCGCTCAATTACCGCGAAGAGCGTTGCCCCTTGCAGTAGGCGTAGAGCAACAACGCGACCATCATCTGCGGGTCGTGAGCCGGCCGACCATGACCATCGTGTCGATACGGGCGGTAGAACGCGTACAGATCCATCTCATCCACCACCGCCAACACAAACCACGCAAGATGACCCTTCGGCAGCCAATCCCTCAAATCCGGCGGCAGCAACAACACCTGATCACGGTCAAACGTCAAGAAATTCTGGGGCATACATGAATGGTCTTAAACCCGCCGGACAACAACCCCTCTACGTAACAGCCACCGTCTGGAGCGGGTATGCACCAAACCTCAGTGTGGGCGCTCGCTTGGTGGGCGAATGCGGTAATGCGAGCTCCGCACCGATAGTCGTCGTCGCACTCGTCGACCCCACAGGGCTGGACTGCGTTCGAGATCCGGGCGGCTTCCTCATCTGGCAAGACCCGGATAAGACACAAAGGGCGCCATCTCAGTAGCCAGCAGGCGATGGCGATCTCGCTTGAATAGGCCATCTTTCGTCTGTGTCAAGGAGGAGGTGTGCGGGACGCTTGACGCAGGGCGCTGGCAGCTGATACTAGATGAGCGGAAAGAAGCACAGGTAGCCGTGTCCGCCTAAGCGATAGGACGGAGGGATGGTCGATGCACGAACACGGGTCGTTACCACGAGCACGTCAAGACGGTCTCCTCGAAGAGGCGGTCGGCGATGAGCTCCTCCTATACGATCAAGAGAGCCATACCGCTCACTGCTTGAGCCCGGTTGCAGCTTGCGTCTGGCGGTATTGCGACGGCGAGCACGACTTGGCTGAGCTAGCCGTACTCGCTGGGGTAGACGAGGAACTAGTCGCCGGCGCGCTTTACGAGCTGCGCGAGAAGGATCTGCTTGTCGCTGAGCCCGCACTTATGCAGAGCACTATCCCCGGTGAATCTCGCCGGGAAGCGATCGTCCGGGTCGGGCGTTACGGTGCTGCCGCCGCGGCCGGGTCGATGGTCGTCTCCGCAACCGCCGCGACGCCAGCTATGGCCAGCTCAGGAGGAGGAGAAGAAATAGGCTGTTGTCAGTGTTACACAGCCAAAGAAGAAGAATGTCTTTGTTTTGCCTCTACTTCGGCGGAATGTCTTAAAAGCTGCGAAAAAGAAGGATTACCAAAAGCTACGTGGCACGCCAAATTGACATGCAAAGGCAAAAAATGTGAATGATGGTCGTTCGCAGGATTCGGCTTGATGTGCTGAACGCCTGGGTCGTGTGGCAGGCGGGAGATGACATGGGGTCAAGAGTTGGTGTACCGGCGAGCCACAGATGTGGGACGAGCCGTTCAGGCTCGACCGTCCTGCACGCGGACTCTGGATGCCCCCGAGTTCGGCGATCCCGCGATACGCGGGCGTATCGCGGGACTCACCATCTCAATCGCCGGCTTCGTCTTCGACTCTCGACCGTGCTTTGCATTTCGTACTCCCGCGGCCCGGTGTGATTGTGCTGGTGGTCGTTATGGGTTTTCGGTGAGCGTGGAACGTCTTGAGCGTTATTCCCGGCTGGCGGGTAACTTTGCGCTCACGGCTGAGATTGATTTGGCCACGGCTGAGGTTGCGAGCGCGTTCGGCATCGAGGGTATCGAGACGCTTGTGCTCAAGGGGCCGGTGATCGCCAGGTGGCTGTATCCGGGAGAGGTGCGTCCCTGCAGTGACTCTGATTTGATGGTGGCGCCCCGGGACCGAGCGTGCGCGGTCGATGTGCTCGAGCGACTGGGGTTCACGGAGCATTTGCCGTATAGGCCAATACGGCTATCCCTGGATCCAGGGGGCACGCCGTTTAGCCGTAGCGGCATCTTTGTGGACCTTCATTGTCAGCTGCCAGGGCTCAAAGGCGACCCAGACGCGGTCTGGGTTCGCCTCGCCGCGAGCGCCGACAGACAGGTCATCGGTGGAGTTGAGTTGCGCGTGCCTGATCGAGATACGGTGCTGTTGCATGTGGTCCTGCACGCCGCGTATCACGCGAACCTAGTGGACGGCAATCCACGCGAGGATCTGAAGCGAGCGCTCGCCCTTGTCGAGGAGTCGAAGTGGTCGAACGCACTGGCGCTCGCGTGCGCGTATGAGGGTCTCCCAGCGTTCGCAGCGGGCCTGCGGCTCTTGCCCGAGGGCGAGGACGTGGCATGCAAACTCGATCTCGGCGACGTACGGTCGCTCCAGCACGAGTTCCGCCACGAGGACAACGTGATGGCCGAGGAGCTCTACGCAATGCTCTCCGCCGACGCGGATGTGAGACAGAAGCTGGCGATCGCTGCGCGCGATATCTTTCCACGACCTGACTACATGCGGTGGTCGTCACGGCTAGCACAGCGCGGCAAGCTCGGGCTGGCTTGCGCATATGTATGGCGCGTGATGTGGCTTATCGGCCAAGCGCCTGCCGGGATTCACACGTTGTGGCGCATCCGGCAAACGACGAGGCGGGCGTAGTCCGAAACTATATGCACATACTGGCCCCAGTCAGCCAGCGTCCGCGATGCACTCTGTCAATTGACTGCCTGCTGAGAGAGCAACGCGCTGGCGGCTAGAGCTGCGTCTCCCCGCTCTCCTTCGAAAACCACAGCGTCGGTCGCGGCGCGACGCACGGCTGCGAGTACCTGCTCCGGACGCGAGCGTGCGGCAATCGAGTGCTCCAGCAGTTTGACGGCGCCCTCTCCCGAGGTACGGGCGCGCAACGCCCAGGCTACTCCGGGGCGGTAGCTTGTGAACGCGATCACAGCAACGGGTAGAGCCTTATTGCCGGCTCGCCCGCCGAGGCTCTCGACAGGCTGCTCGTCGGTCTCGCGGGTATCGTTGATGCGCACCGACAAAGGCTTGGGGTAAGGATGAACGAGACCATCGGCGTCCAGTACGGCGTACTCATCTGACCAGTATTCAGCGCCCGCCTTTACGAGCGCGGCCACGAGCGTCGTCTTCCCCGCGAAGCTCCTCCCCGGGAGCACAATCGCATGCCCGTCGACTCCAACGACTCTCGCGTGCACAAAAACATGGTCGGGTGCATGCAGTGCGACGTACATGCGTAGCTCGGCGTCGAGGACTCCGAGCGCGAGCCTTAGGTCAAATGGGCCCGCGATCTGCTTTTCGTCGCACAGCACGCGGAGGTAGAAAGTCGGAAACAGCCGTAAAGTGCTCAGGATCGGCGGTGACCGCCACGGTCACACCAAACGCCTCGACTGCCACCGACTCCGTCCTTTCACCCACCACACACGGGACCGTAGCGGGTGTACATTTGAGCGATGAGCTACGCCCTGGTGATAGTTCGACTTTTTCTCGCTGTGGTGTTCGTCGTCGCGGGGGTTGGGAAGCTCGCCGACAGGCCGGGCACGCGGCAGGCACTGGCCAATTTCGATGTGCCGGCTCACCTCATCGATCCGTTCGTGCTGCTCCTGCCCCTCGCCGAGCTTGCGGCGGCAACGGCGCTCGTGTTTCCGACCACGGCGCTGTGGGGGGCTGCTGGCAGCCTGATCCTGCTCACGTCGTTCATCGTGGGGCTCACTCGGGTGCTGCGTCGCGGTGAGGCCCCGGATTGTCACTGCTTCGGCCAACTGAACTCCAAGCCGGCGAGCTGGACGACCGTTGCCCGCAACCTCGTGCTGGCACTGCTCGCCGGATTCGTCGCCCTCGCAGGCCCCGGCCCTTCGCTTGCCTCAGGGCTAGCACGCAGCAGCGCAACTGAGCTCTGGTTGATCGCGGCCGCTGCGCTGGCAGCCCTCGCAACAACGACATCCGTGTTTCTGTGGCGCGAGAACCGCCGGCTACGCTCGACCAACGGCCGAGCAGCCACTTCCTCGCCCCGGCAGATCGGAGCGCTGGCACCACAATTCTCCTTGCCCTCCGCGGCAGGACAGATCGTGAGCCTTCAAGATCTCCTGGCCGATAACCGAGCCTGTATACTCACATTTGTAAGTCCAGGGTGCGGACCTTGCGCGGCGCTTCTGCCCGAACTCGCACGCTGGCACGACACCGTGACTGAGCGCCTAGCCCTCACCCTGGTTGCCCCGGGGGAGGCCACGCAAGCCGAGGCGCTCGCGCACGAGCACACCCTGACCGACGTGCTCATCGACGAACAAGCAACCGTCATGCACGAATACGGAGTCTGGGGAACACCCTCCGCCATCCTCGTCGCATCAGACGGCACAGTACGCAGCACGCCTGTCGCTGGCCACGTCGCGATCGAATCACTCATACGCCTCGCGCTCAACGGCGAGACACGGCCGGCTCCCGTCCCCGTCCGAGGTTGACCACAAGACCCATCGGGGCCGCACTCGTGCTTTCCCGGCCGAGCAGGCATGTGGCATCGGACACGCCCAATGCCGCTATGGACGAACTGCGTGAGCCAATACGGGACCTTTGTTGGTGGCTGCTTTCAACCAGGAGCGTGTAGCCACTGATCGCGGCAACGTACGTGTGTGAGGTATGGCATACGCCGGGTCTCGACGGGCGCGAGGCCCGGTATGGGCGCGGTATGAGGACCGCAAATGGGACCGCAAGCGGGCCGAAAATCGCATGGGAAAGCCAACTCTAACCTGTCTCCCCGATTGAAGTCTCGATAGATGCTGGGACGAGCTGAAGGTGTCCTGAAGACGCATTAATCGGTTCTCGAGCAGGGATCACGGGTTGATATCGACGGCTGTGACGGGTGAGCACAGCATCCCGCATGCCGAGCGCTCCGCCCACGAACTGCCCACGGCGTGCGGCTTTTACCGCCCACGTGCGGCTGATATCCGACGAGCCAATGACCGTCGAGGTCGCGCGACCAGTAGAAGGGCTACAGGGCGAGGCCCGCTGGTCCACGACCGTCCGGCTACCCTGATGGCGGTCATCTGCCGACGTCTGGCCGTGGGCGCTCGCGACCTCGCGACGGGTGCCTTCTAGGCCGTCGACAGGCGGGGGGCGACCGATCCGCGCCGCCTGCGGTGGCGCCGCACGACGTCGGGAGAGCGCCTAGAAGATACTAGGCTAATAGGCGGCTCATGATTCGCTACCCATCCGCCTAATCTAAGTAATGGCCGTGCGTGACTGGTTCAGGCTCGGCGAGTAGTCCAACGGCAGGGCACGGCGGCGGGGCGGCGGATGAATGTCGACTTCGCGGTACGGGCGGTACACGCGCGGCGCGGCTACTCGCACAGGCGGTATGAACACGGTATGCGGAACCGCAATGGACCGTAGAGGTCCGAAAACGGAGTAAGAAGGCCAACTTGAAGTCGGTTGTGACGGCGGCGTATTTCTGTCGGTTCTATAGCGTCGGTGACGTCGCTACGGCTCGACTAACCTGTGCGTCCAATGGCAGTCGATCCACATTCGTTGATCGTATTGCGAATGCCGCCAGACATGGTCATTCGAGCAGCGGGAGTTTGGAATTCGCGTGCGCCCTTCGAGCCATATCTACGAGCCATGAAGCAGGTCAATCGACGCTACTCGCTTGCAGAGCTCACAGCCCTCAAGACGAAGCGGTCGCTCGAGGCCGCCGACGGGGACCATGTGGCGGTCCGTACTTACTTTGTTCGTCGACAGGGTCGCTCGCGGCGTCAGCATCCAGCGGAACGGGGCCCTTGGGCGGCGTATCGACGTGCGCACGGGCGCGACTTGAGTGGGTCATGGATAATGCCGTCGATGGAGGATGTCATGGAGGATCTGGACGGCATGCTCCTTCTCGCGCGCGAGGGGACCATCATTCGCCACGTGAGTGTATTCGAGTCGTACTTGCACTGCTGGTCGTTGAATTTTCTACTCGCAAAGCTCGAGTCCGAAATTATGTGGACAGCCGCCGAGCGCAAGGTGGCGCAGCATCTGTCGCCTGTGCACCTTCCCGGGTCACCTATGGGCGTGGTCGCGACACTCAAAGCCTTCGACGACGCGTATAGTCTTTTGGAGACCTTGCCGCCGTTCTTCAAGCATCCAGTTACGCGCGTCGGTATTACTGGACGCGATGAGGTCGGGCTATCCGCTCGAGAGGCGCTCGAGTTCTGGATTGCGCTTCGGAACCTTCTAGTACATCGAGACGGATGGGTGTCGGCTCATTTTCTTGCGCGACAAGGCCCCGTGTGGGACAAGCTATTCGCGTCACGTGGGTACATAGCGAACCTCCGGAGCGGGAAGCCCCTGCCTTTGCTGCACGACATGGTTTCTTCTGTAGGGTTGACGGTATACCGGAGTTGCAAAGCTCTCAACGAGCTTCTTGTAACAGCTTCTAACGGCCGAAGAGGAATTGTCTTGTCTGGCGCTGAAGACCCAGCCGTGATGGCGGCGACGACCAGACGACGGCAGGACTTCATGCTTATGGAGGGCGACCACTACCCCTCACTTCGCTGGACAAACGATGCAAGCTTCCGCGAGCAGTTGGTTCCCGGCCTTGCTGAGACATAACGACACTGCTTTCAGAGCCCACATGGAGGTGTGCGTCCTACTCGAGAACCACCGCTCGAGGCACCAGCCCTCGAGGGGGCGAGCGGTTGCGCAATTGCTGGAGCTGGCCGAGGAGGAATGAGAACGGGAGCACGCGGTGGAGCCGTGCTTGGCGGGCACGCTCGGACGCGTTCTCATCGAGCAGCCGCTGGGGTGCCCCGCCGGCTAGAGCACAAGGAAGCGCTTGAGCTTGCCTGTGGCTAGTCGTGGGATGCCCTCAACCACAGTTACCGTGACCGTCGGCTCGGGGCATCCCGAGCGCGCAAGCGCCGCTTGGAGCTCGAGACTGAGATTCTCGGGATCGAATGGTCCCTCCGCGCGCACGCTGATCGCGGCTCCCGTCTGAGTCTGCTGCACCTGGTACTCGGAGATCGCCGGATCGCGTCCCAGGATCGAGCGGAACAGATGCGGGTGCACACTCACATCCCCGCGGTAGATGAAGGTGTCGTCGTTGCGTCCTTCGATGTCGGCAATGCGCTGATGCACGGACCCGCACGCACACGGCTCATCCAGGAGCGTGATCTCGTCGCTGATCTCATAGCGAATGAGTGGCATCAACGGGTTGAACAGGTTCGTCACATACACCTTGTGCGAGCGCACTCCTGCCGGGACGGGATCTCCGTCGGCATCGACGGCCTCGACGATCACCATGTCGTCGGTGAGATGCATGCCGCTGCCTTTGAAGCAGCCGATGGCCGTGACGCCTGCCTCTGAGGTTCCCCACATGTTTGCGAGCGGCGCCTGCCAAGTCTCTTCCGCGGCCTGGCGCGTCTCGGGTAGCAGCGGCTCCGCCATCGTCAGTATCCGCCGAGGCTGGATCTGAAGCCTGCCCGCGCGTGCCTCGCCCACTAGACGAGCGAGCATCGAGGGGTAGGTCGCGAGGTTATCGCCGGCGACCGAGTTCAGCCCCGCGACAACCTCATCCAGCGGAAGTCCGATCCTGAACCTGTGCGCCTCGATGGCACCTGTGGCGAACGTCTCAGAGAGCGCGCTCGTGAAGTGCGTCGCGTTTTCAGCTGCGACGATCATCGCCACCGCAGGACGCGACACCAGCTCGGGGTCGCCGATGCGATCCAACAACGAGCGGCGAAGCGCCGTCAGTTGAACCGTCGCCCACGCATCCCATCCCCATACGAACACGCCCCGCATGCCGCTCGACCCGCCCGAGGCGACAGCATGCAGCTCGTCACGGAAATACGCGTCACCGTCCAACCGCGCGATATGCGAGTTCACATCCGCGAGGCGAACCTCCGGGTCGGTCACGATCGCGTCGAAGTTGCCCATCAAATCGTCCTTTGTCATTACCGGCAGGCGTCGCAGATCATCTGCGTCAAGCGTCGTCAGCTCAACAGCTCCGAGCCGATCGCGGTGCCAGGAGGACCGCTGCACAGCCAGCTCGATGAGCTCACGCAGTCGTGTTGTTCGCTCGGCGTGCAGCCGCTCGGCAGTCCACGCCACCCGCTCGAAATGCTCGCCGATCTGGGGCAGCAGATGCTCGATATGACGCTGGCGCGTCGCCTCGTAGGCCTCCACTCGATGGCACCATACAGCGCGCCAACGGTTGCCCTGATGCCGCGGGACTCGTCCGGGCCGCTCATACATCACCTCCGGCACGTGGTGCCTCGTGCCTCAGGGCGCGGCACCGGCCAGACAGCTCAGCGATCGGTCACGAATCGAGAAGCGCCGGTTACCGACGTCACATAGAGTGAGTGCCATCTGAGTAGCTGGCAGGGGTTTGCGACTGCGCCTTCGGCGATCCAGCGGGCAAGCTGATCTCGTCAACGAGCTCCGCTGAGTCGTCCGGCGATTAGCGACCATGACAAGGAGGGGAGATTGATGAAGACGATGACTTGTAAGCAACTGGGTGGGCCGTGCGACCTTCCGCACCATGGAAACACCGCAGATGAGGTAATCAAGGCACAGGACAAACACCTGAACGAGGCTGTTGCACAAGGCGATGCAACACACGAAAGCGCACTGAAGGAGATGAAGGGTAGGTGGAAGCATCCCATTTCTGGAATGGGGTGGTACCGGAAGGCCAAGCGTGATTTTGCTGCGCTTCCCGAGGACTGATAGGTACCAAGCCGCGGAGTGTTATCGAGGCAACCCGACGGTGTGGACGGGGACGGTTCACACCGTCGGCGGCAGTTTGGGCGAGTCGGGATCCTGCTGGCCTGTCTGCGCCGCGGGCGCTCGCAGCTCCTCTGCTGTGGCCGCACTGAGACGTGCTTCCGCCTGCTCATAGGTTCTTTGAAGCTCGCTGAGACGCGCCGGGCTTGTGATGTGCTGTCCAAACGACTTGGCCTTGTAAAGCTGGTAGCGCTCACGGGCGTACCGTGCTTCCGCTTTTAGGTCGTTCAGGCGCTCGACGGACATGGGGGGTCGAGCGCTCAGGCGGTGGTGTCCGGCGCGGCCAAAAACGCCCGGGCCGGCAGCACGAATCGTTGTGCCGGCGCGGCCTGTAGCGGGGCGTTGCCGCGCGAGCCGTGCAGCCCCTGACTGTGCATGGGGGGCGTGGTCGAATCGGCGACGCCATCGTGCTCGGAGATCCAGGTCATGATCGCGGTCGAGTTCGCGCCCTCGGCGAGGATCACAGAGCGCTCGATCACCATTCCCCCCGAGGCATGCGGACGGGCCAAACGTCTCACCAGGGCTGCTGTTTCATCTGTTGCTGTCTGGGTCATCTCTATGTTCCTCTCGATTGCAGCTTGACGTGGCCGATGCCGCCCAGATCACAGTCAGCGTCTGCGATGCCGGGTTGCAGTTCCAGCAAGGTGGTGAGCAGTTGCAGTGGTGTGCCAGCCGCCCATGCTTGAGGGCGGGATGCGGTTGGGTAGGCAACCGGGACGGACGTGACCGCGGCCGGGTAGCCGGCGAATACCTCGGGCAGGCGATGCTCGAAATGCGGTGCCGCGGAAAGCATCGCGCCGGCGATCGTGACTGCTTGCTCACGGTGCCCGTAGCGTGCGAGCCCGGCAACGATCAGCGAGTTCTCGTGCGGCCACACGGTCCCGGTGTGGTAACCGAGTGGGTTATAGCCGGTCTCGCCCGCGCCGAGTGTCCTTACGCCCCAGCCTGAGTACAGCTCGGTCTCGAGCAGACGCTCGGCTGTAACGGCTGCCTCACGCTCGTCGAGCAGACCCGACCACAGCAGATGGCCGATGTTCGAGGTGACGCTGTCGACATGGTGCTTGTCGCCATCGAGCGCCACCGCGTGGCACCGACGCTCGGGCATCCAAAAGTCGCGGCGGAAGCATGTGCGCAAGTCCCGTGCTTGCAACTCCAGGCGTTCGGCAAATGCGCGGTCGTGCCATACCTCGCGTGCCAGCCGCGCTGAGCGGCATCTAGCGTCGTATACGTAACCCTGGATCTCGCATGTGGCGATCGGGCCGTACGGGAGCTTGCCATTGGCGAACTGAATCGCGTCCCAGCTGTCCTTCCAGCACTGGTTGACAAGGCCGGTTAGAGGATTTCGGCGCGAGTACTCCACGTAGCCGTCTCCATCGATGTCGCCGCTGTCCTCGATCCAAGCAAGCGCCGCTCGGGCGTTGGGCTCAAGCGCCCGCACCAGCTCGTCGTCGCCAGACCAGCGGTGGTACTCATCCAGGAGAATCAGGAACAACGGCGTGGCGTCGGCCGACCCGAAATACGGCGAGTGTGGGCGCTCATTCCTGGCGGTCAGCTCGCCGAAACGCAGCTCGTGCAGGATCTTCCCGGGCTCACGTTCATGGAAGTCATCGCGGTCGTCGGCCTGGGCTGCGGCGAGCACCCGCAGGGTGGTAGCCGCCAACTCTGGCAGGTACGGTAGCGCCTGGAAGCTGGTGATGAGGCTGTCACGTCCGAACAGCGCCATGAACCATGGCAGGCCTGCCGCCGGCAGCGTGGCACCCTTGCTGATGTCCGGCGGTAGTCGCAGCGCACCCAGATCACTGAGACTCGCGCGATACGTGCGCATCAATGCCGGATCGCTTGCTGTCAGGGCCGGCGCCCGGGCAAGCCACCGCTCGAGCTCAGCCGATTTGGATGCGCTCATCGCATCGAAGCGGGCCCACGCCCGGCGTTGCCCGAATCCGGCCGTCGGTTGCTCGGCATCCGGCGTGATCGTGAACGTGGTCGACCATTGCTCGCCGGACGCCAGCAGTGGCGTGTAGGTGAATCCCTCACGAGTGACGGATGCGGGCACACTGGAGGCAACTGTCACCGAGCGTTGGAAGCCGTCGCGCTCGTAGGAGAGCGTAAGCGAGCGATCGTCTTGCTGATAGGTGATCCTCCTGTTCTTGACCGCCCCGTCCTTGACTTCGAACAGGTCGGCGAAGTCGGTGTCGAACTCGAGCTTTACCTCGATCCTGGCACTCTCGTGGCGATGATTGATGACGGATATCTCCTCCATCCAAACGTGATCGATCAAGCGGCGGCGCATGATCGAGCACGGCGCCTCGGTCTCCGGGCCAACGCGGGGCGTCAGGAAGAACTGGGCCACGAAGTGTGCCTGCTGGTCCAGCCCAAGCAGCTCGAGCGGCTGCTCACTGACCCGCAGAACCCAGCGCGAGAGAAAGCGAGTGTCCTGACAGAAGAACCCGTGATCGCGACCTTCGTCATCACGCATGTCGCCGAGACGGTCACTGACCACGAAGGTACTGCCGTCGAGCACGCTGAGAGTTCGCTCAGCCAAGAGCCATCGTCGCCTCGCGGCGATAGGCCGCGGCACGGTAGGTGGACTCGTAGGCGCCGGCCACGACGTTGACGTCGCAATGCTCGGCGACCCATGCCCGGCAGTCACGCGGGGAGATGCTCTCGATTCTTGCGACGGCTGCTGCCATCGCGGCCGCGTCCTCGACGAGAAATCCGGTCAGCCCATCAACTACTAGCTCGCTTGCCGCCCCCGCCGGGAACGCGATCACCGGGGTGCCACACGCCAGCGCCTCGACCATCACCATTCCGAACGGCTCATCCCAGCTGATCGGCATCAACAGCGCACGAGCGCCGGCGAACGCCGAGCGCTTGAGCGACCCGCCGATCTCACCCAGGAAGCGAACCCGATCGCCGTCGATGTGTGGTGCCACCTCGCGGTCGAAGAAAGCCTGCTGGCCGGGTTGGATGACACCGGCGAGCACAAGCGGCGCGCCAGCCGCACGGGCTGCCGCTATCGCCCGATGCGGACCCTTCTCCACGGTCATCCGGCCGACCCACAGCAGGTAATCCTCCTTGCGCTCGCGCATCGGCCAGCTCCGCAGCTCGATCGGGTTGGGGATCACCTCCACGCCGGCCAGCAGCTCGGGTGCGGTCGCGCGCTGAGCCCGACTGATGGCCACCAGCGTCGCCTTGGACTCGTGCCGGGTGTAGAACGCTGAAGTGGCCCGCGTGAACTGCCCGTGCAGCGTGTGCACGAGCGGGGTCGCGAGTCGGTCGGCCATGCCGAGAGCCGTGAACCCACAGTGATCGTGCACGACATCAAATGGGCGCTCGCCCTGCGCTCGGTCGATCGCAGCGAACGCCCGTGCCACATGGTCGACCTCATATAGCGAGCGCTCGATCTCATCGGGGTGAGCCTCATCCAGCAAGCTCACCACACGCGCACTCGAGGTCGACCCGGGCGCACAGAACAGAGTCACCTCGTTGCCACGCTGCACCAACGCCTCCGTCAAAACGCTTACCACCGACTCCACTCCTCCGTAACCAGTCGGTGGAACTGAGATCCATGGAGGGGCAAGCATTGCCACGCGCAGAGGCGGCTCGTCCCCGCCGCCATCCGCGAGCGGTGGTGTGCGATTCGGTGCGCGCTCGGACGCGACGCGCCGTGGTCTGCGGCTGGCCGGGACGTCGGCAACGGCTGGCGGCGAGCTCACGCGTCAGTGGCCATCGGCCCGCGACCTACTGCAGGGTCGATTGGCTTTGCGCCGTTGTCGATAGGCGCAGCCGACGGATGCGGCAGGACCGAGATTGACACGAGGCGCCTCGTTTCGATGGGTGCGCATGGCTCGCTGGCCGAGCACGTCGCTTCAAATAACGATAACATGAAATAGAAATCTAGAGTTGATAGTCTGACTTTATGGCGCTCGGAGAGCAACGTTGGGCATTCCTGACCAACCACGCCCAGGTCTTGGTGTGCATCGCCGATGAGCCCGGAGTCCGCCTACGTGACATCAGCGAGCGCGTCGGGATCACCGAACGAGCCGCTCACCGAATCGTCGCCGAGCTGGCCGACGCCGGTTACATCACTCGCAAGCGCACAGGTCGTCGTAATGCCTATCTCATTCACACTGACCTCCCGCTTCCAGATGCGCTTGCACGCAACAAAAAGGTAGGCGATCTGCTCGCCATCCTTGCCCGTCATAGCGGGCCGGCTCCATCCATTCTGGAAAGCACCACCGACTAGCCAGGAGCCCGAGGAGGGTGGGGCCCGGGCTTCCCAAGATCAGGGCTGCTGCTAACGTTCGATACATCAGGTTGGGCGGTCCGCCCGACACACAGTGCAAGCGCTCGTAGCTTTTGGTCGTCGACAATCTCCGCGTTCGCAGCGCTATTCAACGCAGGAGGAAACGCAATGGCTACTGGAACCGTCAAGTGGTTCAGCGATGACAAGGGCTTCGGCTTTATTACGCCGGATGACCAGTCCAAGGACTTGTTCGTTCATCACAGCGCGATCGTCGGTGAGGGTTATCGCTCGCTCGCCGAAGGCGCAAAGGTCTCCTACGAGGCCGAGGCCGGCGACAAGGGACCCAAGGCCGGAAACGTCCAGTTGATGTAGCACTGGGCGGGCAGTCAGGAAGCACCTCCGCTCGCATTACAGGCTCGAGGCGATGCTCACAGCGCGCCCTCGAACAGCTCGACCAGCCGCGCTCGGCTGTAGCGCCACTGCTTGCGGTTGCGCCCATCGCCGGGGTGCAGCGTGTCGAGTAGCGCCAGGCCGCGGATCGTGGAAACGGCCATCTCGATCAGCCGGTCGAAGTCCGGTTGCTCGGCGATCGCCGGGAACAGTTGTCTGGTGATGGCAAGCGTCTGGCGATCCAGGCGCCGCTCGACCGGCACGAGGCGCTCGCGCAGGTCTGAGTCCGTGCGCGCGTGTGACCACAGGTCGAGTGCCGCCTGGAACAACGGGTTGGCGTAGCTGGCCCACAGCAGGTCCAGGCCTTGAACGAGGCGCTCGCGTCCCTCCGGCAGGTTCT
>DATHLT010000057.1:0-2887 GCA_035487855.1 Solirubrobacteraceae bacterium | reverse complement strand
TGCGATCGCGGCCGTCTGTGGTTGTGGCGTCGCATTCGCGGCCAAGCGTTGGCACGAGCGGCAGACACGCGCGTGGGTCGCCGCCGCGGTGTTCGGCTCGAGCCTCTATGGCATCTACCTGCTGAGGCACACCAGCGGCGTTCCCGGCTGGCTGGTCCCGCTCGCCGCCTGTCTTGCGCTTGCCGGACCGCTGCTGAGCATCCGCCAGAGAGTCGCGGTAGGGCGTGTGCGCGGCGTGTCGGCGCTCCCGGCGGTGCTCGCTTGCGCGCTGCTGCTGCCGGCGGTCGCCTCGGCCTATGTGGTGGCGCGCCATCTTGGACCCTTCAACGCGCCGTATGAAACGCCCGCGACCACCTCACAACAGCGCATGTTCGAGCGCGAGCGCGCCATTCTCAGTGGGCTATCGCGTAGGTATCCCGCTGAGTTCGCGCTCGGCACCTACACCTCAATGCTCGCCGGACCATTTGCGCTGGCAAGCGGGCAGGAGATCCTCTCGATCGGCGGCTTTCAGGGCGGTGTTCCCTCCCCTACGCTCGCCCAGCTACGGGCGGACATCCGTTCTGATCGTGTGCGTACGTTCCTGATCCCGCTCTCCCCCACCAACACCGACCCGCGGATCGTGTGGATCACGAACCACTGCAGGCGGTTCTCCGGGCCGTCGAGCCATGATCCGGTCAGGCTCGCTCTCTTGGAGTGCACCCCCGCCGAGGCAGCTCGCAGCTAGCGGGAAACGCTTGCCCGGCCCACGGCGCACGACCAATCCCTGGCAGGAAGCGACCGACCCACTTTTTTTGTCGACTCGCTTTCCGTCCGTGCCGTGCCGCAGGATGCCGGGCTCTTTGACGCGCAGCCCCTCGACATCCCTGCGCGCGTGGCAAGCCCGCGCGCTCGACCAGCTTGGCGACTGGCATGAGGGACCGTTTTTGATCTCGGCGGCGCCGGGAGCCGGTAAGACGCGCCCGGCGCTCGAGCTCGCTCGCGATCTGCTCTCGCGGGGGACTGTGAGGCGCGTGGCGGTGCTGTGCCCCACGACACCGCTGACCCGCCAGTGGGCGGCCGCGGCGGCGATCCTTGGCGTGCAGCTGCAACCCGACGCGAGCGGGCCAAACCCGCCGCGTGACTTCCACGGCGTGGCGGTCACCTATGCCCGCGTCGCAAGCGACCCCAGCGGCTGGGCGAAGAAGGTCTCCGCAGACACGCTGGTGGTCGTCGATGAGGCCCATCACCTCGGCGAGGACCTCGCCTGGGGCACGAGCTTTCGCTTGGCGTTTTCGGCGGCGCCTCGGTGGCTGTTGCTGTCGGGCACGCCGTTTCGCTCCGATGCGACACCGATCCCGGGTGTGCGCTACGACCGCGACGGCATGGCTGTTCCGGATGTCTCCTACACCTACGCGGAAGCGGTCGCCGACGGTGTCTGTCGCCCGGTGGCGTTCGTGACCTTCGACGGAACGCTGTCGTGGCGCAGCGGCGATGATGTGATCGAGTCCTCCTTTGAGACGGTCCTGACGTCCCGTGAGGCCAGCCGCCGCTACCGCACTGCGATCTCCACCGAGCTACCAGACGGCCTGCCGCGGATCCTGCGCGAAGCGCACGCCAAGCTGCAGATGCTGCGCACCGAAGGGCACAGCGACGCCGGCGGCTTGGCGGTGGCGGCCGACGCAAGCCACGCCCGCCAAATCGCAAAGCTTCTCGGCGAGGTGACCGGCCACGCGCCCGTCGTGGTGCTCCACACCGAGGCGAACGCCACTCGCAAGTTGCAGAGCTTCCGAAGCTCGCGCGAGCCGTGGATCGTGGCCGTGAACATGGTCTCCGAGGGCGTGGACATCCCTAGGCTGAGGGTAGGCGTGTATGCGACCGCCGCAAAGACACCGTTGATCTTCCGCCAGATCGTCGGGCGCTTCGTGCGCACGCTGCCCAACCGCGCGCCAGAGGCGAGCTGGCTTTACCTGCCCGCCGAGCAGACGCTGCGCGGCCATGCCTCGCAGGTGGAAACGGAGCTGCGTCATGTGCTCCGCCACGAGGAGCCTGAGACAGACTGGGAGCAGCCACCTGAGCGGCGTGCCAGCGAGCCATCCCCCGCGGCGGAGTTCGTGCCGCTGAGCGCCGAATTCGCCGATCAGATGACCCTCTTCGGCCCGCCTCAGCGTGCGCCCGCGGTGACCATCGCTTCACCACCGGAGCCCGAGCCCGAAGCTGTCCCCGTGGCGGCGTTCGAGCGCCGTGCGGCACTGCGCCAGGAGCGCAGCCGCCTGGTGGGTGAACTACACCGTCGCGATGGTCGCAGCCATCGCGAGATCAACGCCTGGCTCAACCGTGCGGTTGGTGTCGAGCGTGTCGAGGGCGCCAGCATCCAGCAGCTCGAGCGCTCGGTCGCGGCGCTTGTTCGCGAGTTGACGCGCAGCAGCCGCAGAGCCGCGGCGGGCTAGCCACGTCAGCCGTCGGCGTTGACGCGCTCGATCAGCTCCACGAGCACCCGCTCAGCATCCTCGTTTGCCACCTGGCAGGTACCGGCCGCCTCGTGTCCGCCACCGCCGTAGGAGAGCATCAGCGCGCCCACGTCGGTCTTGCTGGAGCGATCGATGATCGACTTGCCCATCGCGAAGACGGTGTTCTGCCGCTTTAGTCCCCAAATCGCGTGGATCGACACGTTGCATTTGGGGTGAAGCGCATAGATCATGAAGCGGTTGGTCGGGTGGATGACCTCCTGCTCACGGAGGTCCAGCACCACAAGGTTGCCGTGGACTGTCGAGTTCTCGAGCAACTGCGCCTGTGCCGCTACGGCGTGCTCGCGGTAGAGGTTCACCCGCTCGACCACGTCTGGCATCTCGAGGATCTCCTCGACGCTGCTCTCCAGGCAGGCGTCGATCAGCTCCATCATCAGCTCGTA
>DATHLT010000056.1:0-14242 GCA_035487855.1 Solirubrobacteraceae bacterium | reverse complement strand
GGATGCCATACCCCCCGGGAAGGCTGCGGTGCAGAGCGCCGTCTGGCACCCGGAAGTCGTGTTCTGACTCACCGAGATTGCTCTGGCCGATCATGATCAGGCCGACGGCCGTCGCGAGGGGGCCAAGCAGCCGGTGAAGCTGCGATTCGATTGCGGCGTGTGGGCCGGAGAGAGCGGGAACCATGTGGTAGACACCCTGCCAGACCTCGTCGAGGCGATCAAGACCCGATCGGCGTCGACCCTCGAGAACCCCGCCGAGTCCGGCTGTGGGAGGATCCAGGATCAACGTTCGCACACTCCTAAGCGTAACAGCGCAGCATGCTCGGATATGCCCTCGCTCAAGCCCCCCAGCGTTACCCCGAGGCGGCGACGATGTCCTCGGGGCTGAGGCGAAGATCGAGACCGTCCACGCTGAAGCCGCTGCGGGAGACGCCGACGAGGACTGTCTCGTCGGTGGCGCCCGGTATGAGCGTGCGATGCTGGATCAGCCTGCTCAGATCGCCTCGATCGAGCTCACCCCGGACGCGCCACTTGATCGAGCCGACGAAGTCGATCTGCTCGCTCCCGGCCTGATCTCGACCGCCAACGAGATCGACCTCCACGCTGCCGTCACGGTTCCAGAACGAGCCTACGAATTGGGCGCCACCGAAGCGCTTGTCGGGAAGCAGGGTTTGAATTGCACTGCGTACGAGCGGCTCGATCGCGTGGCCGGCGAACGATGTCCACGACTCGCGGATCTGTCGGTAGACGATGTCGCCCCGGCCACGCTCGAGCGCCGGGATACCAGCACGGATGAAGCGCAGCCAGAAGCGCAGGTATGGATCTGCCACGTGGTAGCGCGACAGCTTGGGACGTGGCTGGGCGGAGTAGGGTAGGGCCTTGTCGATCACGCGCTTTTCAATCAGCGTCGCGAGCGTTGTCTCCAGTGTCTTGTTCGACATCTTCGCGCGCTGCAGGATCGATGTGAACACGCGCTCGCCGGCTCCGATCGCCTCGAGCGCGCTACGCGCCTTCAGCTCGGCCGGGAACTCGGCGGCCAGCGAGCGTTCGCCAAGCACGATCAGCGGCGACTCAGGGTTCTCGAGCTCCCGGCGCAGGAACTTCCAGACGTCCTCTCCTCGGTGCCAGATCTGCGCAAGTCGCGGGAAGCCGCCGATCGCCAGATAGGCGTCGAGTGCCGCTGCGGGCGGCAGATCGAGCATGTCACCGATCGCCGCAGGCGACAACGGCCCGATCGTCATCTCGGTCACCCGTCCATACAGCGGCCGGCCGTAGTCATTGAGGGCAGCCATCATCGACACGTCCGAGCCGACCAGCACCAGCAACACAGGCTGAGCCTCCAACCTGCGGTCCCACTGCTTCTGGACGATCGCCTCGATTGCAGGCTCGCTTTCGATCAGCGACGGCAGCTCGTCGAACACGAGCACGATCGGCTGTTGCGTGGAGGCGTCACTCGCCGCGATCGTCAGTGCCGCCTCCCAAGAGCCAATCGGTCCCGCGGCCGCAACGGCTGCTGCATTGGTGGTCGATATGGCGATCTGCTCGCTGAAGTTGCGCAGTTCCTCAGCGGCGCTCTGGCGCGAGGCGGTGTAGAACACCGCCTTCACATCGTTGCGATCGATGAACTCCTCGACCAGGCGTGACTTTCCGATCTGCCGCCTTCCGCGCACAGCCACTATCCGCCCCGATCCGCTGTTGCGCACCTGATCGAGATGGTCGTAAAGCTTGGCCAGCTCTGCCTCGCGCCCGACGAAGCGTCTCGCGCCCATCTGGAAAGTGTAGCAAGATAAACACTAGTCGATTACACTTTATCTTATACTCAATGCGTGGAGCGGTCGATCGCGACCAGCGGCTTTAGCAACAATCCTGCGACGTCAGCCGATCGCTGTGGCGGTCCTGCGAACCGCGACGAGCAAGCGCTTTCGGCAGCATCGCAAATGACCTAAGCCTGGCCATCCACGTGATCAAGACGAGCTCGTCCACCGGCCCGCCTGCCCCACGGTTGACGCTGCCGTAGTCCGCTGGTGGCGATCGTGCATCTGTCGACCGTGCTTGGGTCTAGGAGTATCGTTTCCAACTGATCAAAGGACGCGATCGGGCGTCGGCGGGTGGACTTCCCAAAACCTTCACGTCTGCCCCGCGGCAGACCTCTAGCGTGCGTCGCGCTCGACCTGTGGATCACCCCCCTCACCGGGAGCCTGCATGGATCGTCTTTCAAACTTCACACCACGAGCAGTACCTACCAGCACGAACCTCGTGCGCGATCCCGCCAGCGCGGTCCTACCGCCCGGTGGGATCGGCCTTGCCAAAGGTTCTCCAGCCGCGGTCTCGCCGCTGTTCGGGCGCATCAGCCTCACGCACGACTACTTGCTTGTCATGCGCGGCGCCGAGCGCACTTTTGCTGCGATCGCCGATCTCTATTCGCAGGCGCCGATCTTCACGCTGCTGTACGACGAGCAGGGGACCGACGGACGCTTCGCTGGGCGCCCGGTCACGACCTCATCGCTCCAGCGTTTCGGCATCGACCAATCCGCGTTCCGGCGCCTGCTGCCGCTGTATCCACACGCGATCGAGCGACTGAGGCTGCCGCAGTCGGATGTCGTGCTCAGCAGCAGCAGCGCCTTCGCCCACGGCATTCGCGTACCCGACGGCGCTGTGCACGTTTGCTACTGCTACACGCCGTTCCGCTATGCCTGGGACGAGGAACGCTATGCCCTCAGTGAGATCTCGCCACTGCTGCGCCCACTTTTGCGCCAGCAGCTGCGCAGCATCCGCAGATGGGATCTCGCTGCCAGCCGCAGGGTCGACGCGTACATCGCCATCTCCGAGCTCAGCCGCAAACGCATCAAGCGCCACTACGGCCGCGACGCCCCCGTCATCCACCCGCCTGTCGAGACCCATCGCTTCCAGCCTGGTACGCCCGGTGACACGCTGCTGGTCGTGTCAGAGATCCTCCCGCACAAGCGCCTGCACATCGCGCTGGAGGCTGCTCGGCGCGTGCACGCACCGATCCAGGTGGTCGGTGCTGGCCCCCACCTCAGCGCGCTCAAAGATGCCTACCCTGAGGCTGAGTTCCTCGGTCGGGCCAGTGACGAGGATCTCGTCGAGCTATACGCCGGTGCTCGAGCAGTGCTGATGCCCAATATCGAGGAGTTCGGCATCACCGCCGTAGAGGCTCAAGCCGCAGGGCGGCCGGTTATTGCCGCCGGCGCCGGCGGCGCCCTGGAGACGGTGCTCGACGGGCGAACCGGATATCTCGCCACACCCGATGATGTCGACTCGTTCGCCCACGCGATCCAGGGTATCGAGCGGCTCGACTTTGACCCCGCCGAGGCCGTGCAAAATGCCGAGCGTTTCTCCGTCGGCGCTTTCGAGCGAAGCTTGTCCGCTTGCGTCAGCGATGTGCTCGCCCGTAGCGGACAACTCGTCCGCTAGCAGCCTCGCAGCACCGACTCGCTGCTGGCTGTGCTCTCAGCTGCTGCCCAAAGAGGTGCCGTTGCGCGTCTGCGGTGAGCTCCTTGGGTGGTGTGCTGCCACCCAGCGCCGACGCCCGTCGGGTGCTTCCGTTGAGTGCTCGTCACCTGTCGGCTGTGATGTCTCGCCTGCCAATCCCGTGGGCTCCGCCAGCGCCTCGCCCAGCAACGGGCCTTCATCGCTGCGTAGCCACGCACGTTCGAACTCGATGCCCAACTGCCAAAGCGCCACGCCGCTGGCGACCGCCAAGCCGCCAGCCATAGCCGGAACCTGTCGTTCTCGTATCCGCGTCTGCATCAGCTCACCTCTTGATCTCGCCGCCTACCGCCAGCGTCAAGTTAACTGATCTTGATGGCATCTGCAACTAAAGTCTGGGATCGTCCGAGAGAGTGGCATGATGGTTGGGAACACGAGTGGGTTGCTGGTGACGAGCCACGTGTCTCGTCACCAAGGCACTACTGCTTCATAGCCCAGGCCCTTGTTCGCTCCAGTCATCAGTGTTGTTGTCATGGCAACAGTCTGACCGACAATGGCCTAAGCGTCCACCCTGTTGTTTGAAGTTGCCAGAGGGCGGGCAAGTAGTTCTCCGCACAGGGCCAAGTTCGGCCTCCTAGAACGCAGAAGTACTTTTTACCGACGTCGGTCGATACACAAAGCGGAGATGTCAAGCCCATCCCAATGGGCGACGATCATTGCACCAGATGGGAGCATCCACCAGCACCCACCGCACCGGTAACCACACCGGCAATCGCGAAAGCCTCGGCTTGTTGCTGAAGGTGCTTACCGAGCGCACCCCCGGTGTGCTCGAGGACCTCAACCGGGTCGCCCACTTCGCCACTGCCACCGCCCAGGCGATGGGGCTCTCCGACCAGGAGGTCGAGCGCGTCGAGATCGCAGCACGCCTGCACGACGTCGGCAACCTTGTCGTGCCCGACCACATCCTCGCCAAGGCAGGACCGCTCGACCCAGATGAGTGGGCCATCATGCGCACCCACCCGGAAGTTGGGCAGCGCATCCTTGCCGCAGCACCCACCCTCGCCCACGCCGCCAAAATCGTCCGCTCCCACCACGAGCGCTACGACGGCTTCGGCTACCCCGACCGGCTCGCCGGCGATGCCATCCCCGTTGGCGCGCGCATCGTCGCCGTGTGCGCAGCGTTTGTGGCAATGATGCGCCATCGCCCGTTCAGCGATGCCATCACCGTCACAGAGGCACTCGCCGAGGTCAACCGCTGCTCCGGCTCACAGTTCGACCCGCAGGTTGTCGCCGTCTTCAACGAGCTCCTGCGGCTCGCCCGCGCCTGAGCGCCCAGCGGTAGCGGTCCGCTGCGATCAGCGCCCAAGCCAGCCCTGGTCGTCCTCAACTGCCGTCGAGTCAACGTCAGCCGGGCGCATACGCCCACCGGGCCCGAAACGCCCAGTAGCCGCGACGAAGCGCATCACACGCCCGGCGTAGTGGCGCGAGATCCAGCGGCGGGTGAGCGCGCGCGTGGGCGCCGCCAACAGCAGCACGCCAAATGCGTCGCTGATGAACCCAGGCACCACCAGTAGCAGGCCGCCAACGAAGCCAAGTGCTCCGTCCAGTGCCGCAGCGCCAGGCGCGCGACGCTCCGACACAGCCAGCGATACGCGCTCGATCGCCGCACGTCCCTGGATGCGCAGCAGTTGTACACCCAGCATCGACGTCCCGACCAGCAGCACTAGCGCCCACAGCCAGCCAATCGCCAGCCCGACCTCGATGAAGACGAGCACCTCCGCCATGGGAAGTGCGATCAGGAAGAGCACGAATATCACTGTGCTCAGAGTACGCCGGCCGGTGCGATCGGGCGGCGGAGCCTCAGAGCTTGCGTGCCCTGACAGCCGTACCGTACGCGCAGATCTCCGTCCACGTCGAGCCGAGCTCTGAGGTGTCGAAGCGGAACGCTAGGACCGCGTTCGCGCCCTTTGCCTCAGCCTCCGCCACGAGCCTGTCCGAGGCGTGTTCGCGGCCTTCAGCGAGCATCTTCGTCATTCCCTTCAGCTCGCCGCCCACCAGCGACTTCAGCCCCGCGCCAATCTGCGAGCCAAGGTTGCGCGCACGCACGGTCAGCCCGAACACCTCACCAAAGATCTCCTCTATCTCATATCCGGGTAGGTCGTTCATCGTCGAGATGATCATGTCGACGACGCTATCAGCCGCGCAAGCGAACTTGGCCGCCAAAGCTCCTCGAGGGTGGCTAAAGTGAGGCCATGATGACCACAGCAGAGCCGATGACCGCACGCGGCGCCCACTACACGGCGCTACTAGAGACGATCGATCATCAGGGTGCTACCAAGCTGCACACCAAGGAGCGCGAACAGCTGTTGGAAGCCGCTGACGCGTTGCTGTTCGGCGAGCCCGACAGCCAAGAACTGGTGCGCACAGCCGAAGCGCTGATCGACTCGCTCGAGACCAGCGAGCGCTGGTCGGCCGAGAGCTGCGATCAGCTGCGCGAGCACCTCTACGGGTGCGACGCCGCGCCCGGCTCCGCCTGAGCCCACGCGCGAGCACAGCCAGTCGCCCGGGCGTCGCTCAGCGCGAGCCCTGTAGGGTCGCTAGCGAGTCGGTCAGGCTTCGAGCGCCTCTGAGAGCTCGAGCCACGACATCTCCAGCCGGCCGCGCTCGGTGTGCAGCAACTCGAGCTGCGACTGCAGCTCCGCCAGCTGGGTGTAGTCGCTGGCCGCCGATGCCATGCGCTCGTTCAGCTCCTGCTCCTGTGTGGTGACACGCTCGATCGCCTGCTCCAGCCGCTTGAGCTCGCGTTCGGATCGTTGGGTCTGCTTGCGCGCCGTGCGGATCTGCTCTCCCGCGCGGAGCTCTCCAGGTTGCGCGGAGCGCTCGGGCTGCGGGCGCTCCGCAGCCCGCCGCTCCTGGATGTATTGGTCGATCCCTCCCGGCAAGTGGCGGATCTCGCCTGACGCTGTGAGCGCATACACGTTGTCGCACACCCGCTCCACGAAATAGCGGTCGTGGCTGACCACCACGAGGGTCCCCGGCCAGCTATCCAGCAGGTCCTCCAGAGCCGTCAGCGTGTCGAGGTCAAGGTCGTTAGTGGGCTCGTCCAGCAGCAGCACATTCGGCTCTCCCATCAGCAGCCGCATCAATGCCAGGCGCCTGCGCTCTCCGCCCGACAGATCCTCCACCAGCGTGCGCGCCTTCTCGCCACGAAAGCCAAAGCGCTCGCACAGCAGCGCCGCCGTTATCTCCAGCCCGTCGCTGAGGACAGCGTTGCTTCGCACCTCTTCCAGGGACTCCAGTACGCGCAGGTGCCCAGGGATCTCGACCGTGTCCTGTGAGAGGTGGGCCAGCCTGACCGTGCTGCCACGATCGATCGCGCCCACGGTCGGCTCCAGCTCGCCCGACAGCAGCTTGATCAGCGAGGTCTTGCCCGAGCCGTTGATGCCCACCACCGCCACCCGATCGCCCGGCCCCAAACGCCACGTCACCCCGTTCAGCAGCTCCCTGGAGCCGAGCGTCAACGACACATCGACCGCATCTAGCACTTTGTCGCCAAGGCGTGAGGTGGCAAAGCGCAACAGCTCCGCGCGATCGCGTGGTTGAGGCTCATCCGCGATCAGTGCGTTGGCCGCCGCAATGCGGAACTTCGGCTTGGACGTTCGCGCCGGCGGCCCGCGGCGCAGCCACGCGAGCTCCTTGCGCAGCAGCTGGCGGCGTCGTGCTTGCAGCGAGGACTCCTGGCGGTCACGCTCAGCACGGGCCAGCACATATGCGGCATAGCCGCCCTCGTATTGGTGCACCGCCCCGTCGGCCACCTCCCACGTGCTCGTGCACACCGCGTCCAAGAACCAGCGGTCGTGGGTGACAACCAGCATCGAGCCACGTCGAGCCGCCAGGTGGCGCGCCAGCCAATCGACCCCTTCCACATCGAGATGGTTGGTGGGCTCGTCCAACAACAGCAGCTCAGGCGAATCGAGCAACAATCGCGCCAGCGCCACCCGCCTGCGCTCACCGCCCGACAGCCCCGCGATTGGCGTATCCATTCCTGAGGAAAACATCGCCAGCCCCACGCCGCCCATCAGCCCGTCGAGCACGCTTCGAAACGCGCTATCTCCGGCCCACTCGTGGTCGGCGCGCCCACCGACGAGCGTCTCGCGGATCGTCAAACGCTCATCGAGATCATCGCGCTGGTCCAGCAGCACCACCCCGACGTCGCTCGCCCGCGTGAGCGTCCCCTCGTCGGGCGACTCCGCGCCGGCGATCAAGCGCAGCAGCGTCGACTTGCCACCGCCGTTTTGCCCAACCACGCCGATGCGCTCACCCGCAGCAACCCCCAGCGTGATCTCGCGCAGCACCGAGCGGCTGCCGTAGCCCTTCGCTACGTCCTTCAGGTTCAAGAGATTGCGGGCGGCCGTGGGCATCAGTCGCCCATCCTGGCGGATTGTCGCGCGATGACGCGATTGCGCGTGAGCTCTAGGTGGCTGAGCGGGTCTCGCCGATCCAGTCGTCGAGTTCCTGCCAGCGGTCGAACAGCCACGCGATCAGTTCGTCGCGCTCGCTCGGCACATCTGCCGCCGGGAAGCGCCAGAACTTGAGGCGGATGGTCGTGCCCACCAAGCCGCCGGACCAGATGTCGCTGATGTACTCGAAGCCGTCGAGGCCGACGTGCCCGCAGATCACAACGTCGGCGTCGCGGGCCGATTCCAGCAGCGTGACCGTGCCTCCGAGTCGCAGCGGCAGCAAATAGCGCAGGCGATTGGCAAGTGGCGCAATCTCCGGTTGACGCTCAGCGATGATCTCCTTGGCGCGGGCGAGCTTCTCAGGCGTCCAGCGCGTACCCTCCGGATAGATCAACAGGCCGTCGTGCGCGGACATGTTGACCGTTAGCGCCTTCATCCGCTCGAGCTCCGCAGCAGCGTCGCCCGACGCGCGGCGCACGAACAGCGTCGGTACCCAGCGTCCGCCGATGTCGATCGTCGGCAGCATCTGCAGCTCGCGCTTGATCACAAAACGGAAGCCAAGCTTGTGAGCGTGGCCGACGATCGCATCCGGAAGCGCGTTGTCGATGATGCTCGCGTGGCGGATCAACATCAGGATCGGCCCCGGCGCGGCGAGCGCCAACCCCTCGATCTCGAAACGCAGACCGAACAGCACCCGGATGCCAGCGAGATGGCTGCGCAGCCACCGGCGCTTGAGGCGATACACGCGATCGCGCCTGCGCGCGTTGTCACGGCCACCCGAGTACGCCCATATCGCGAACAGCGCCACCGTCGCCCATAGCTCACCAGTCAGAAACCACCACAGCATGGCCAACAGGCGCACTGCCATCCACGGCTTGCGGCGACGCGCCCACAGCACCATGTCAACCGCCAGCGCTGACACCAACAGCGCCGGCGCGAGCACGGTCACCAACACCCACAGCGTCACCTCAGCGGCGATGCCCCGCGCGCGCCGCAATATACGGGCGCTGAAGGAACTCTCGTCAGCGACCAGTGGTCCGAGGTTCCCGCTCGAACGTCGGACTCTCAATGAGGATCGCCAGGGCGTGATTATCCGAGGGTTGAGCAAGAGCGTGTACCCGACGGCGATCAGCCGCCGCTACCGCCACCGTTCTTGTCGTACTTGGCCGTGTAGCTGCTCTTCGGGCACGAAGATCCGACTATCTGTGCGGTTCCATGGAACGCACCTCCGGAGAACTTGCCCGTGAACAGGATTGTGCCGGTGAGGTGGCCGAACGTGGCGCCGTTCGCGGTTGAGATGGCCGTGCTGCGGTCGAAGCTGAACTTGCCGCTCTTGAGCTTGAGTTTCGGGCTGTCCCAGTACTCGCTTACGGTGGGCGAGGTGGGACACGAGATGTATAGCTCCACCGTCTTGCCAGACTTATCGACGTACACCGATAGGCGCGGGCTCGTCGAAGCGTAGTAGCCCAACGGCTTTGGTCCACTGGAGGCGGCGCTTGCAGTGCTCGCCAGAGCAGTGACGATCAGTAGCGCCAACATCAGAGTGGTCTTGCGACCCATTATCGGCCCCCTTTTAGGTTGAAAGCGATGGCGGCGCGGAGCATACCTGCGCTAGGGCTCCTACGACCACGGATAAGCTCTGCGCATGGTCAGACGCGCAATGCCAGAGGATCGCTCGGGCATAGTGGCGAGCGTCGTTGCGGCGTTCGCAGACGACCCCGCATGGGAGTTCATGCTAGGTCTCGAGTATGAGCATTTGGCGCCGCTGTTCGCGGGCGCGCTATTCGATTTGCGGGTCACCTCTGAAAACGTGTGGGTCACCGACGACCTGGCGGCAGTTTCAATGTGGGATCCGCCGGAGAAGGGCGATGACATGCCTGGATATGCCGCGAGCATATGGACTCGCTACCGCACGGCCGCCGGCGAGAGCGCGTTCAAGCGCCTGACGCTCTACAACGACGCCCTCGATGTCGCTTCGCCAGCGGAGTCCTACTGGTACCTCGGGGTGCTCGCCACCCACCCCGAGCGCCAACGTGAGGGTCTCGCGAGCGCTGTGCTCGAGCCGGTATTGAGCGACGCCGACAAGCGCGGTCTCCCATGTTGTCTGGAGACATCGACCGAGCGCAATCGCCGCTTTTATGAACGCCGCGGTTTCACGCAAGTGACCGACGTCGTGCTGGCTGACGGGCCGCAGACTTGGTGGCTGCGGCGGGGTGCCCGCATGTTGCCGACGAGCGCCGCGTGAGCCCGGTCCGCCCAAAGGTGACGGTCGTGGGTCGCCGGCTGGAGCCGGAGGACCATCGCCTCAGGGATTTCCTGACGCGGCTGGCGCAGCCGTATGAGTGGCTGGAGGCCACATCTGATGAGGCGCTGGCGCTGCTCGCAACCCGCGGCCTCACAGACGCGCAGTTGCCGGTGGTGGTCGAGCCGGACGGCGTGACCGCTTCCGCCACTGTCGAGCGTCTGGTGGAGCTATGGCATACCGACCGCGCGCCGGCACGTTCTGCGTATGACCTCGTGATCGTTGGTGCGGGACCGGCGGGATTGGCTGCCGCGGTCTATGCGGCGTCTGATGGTCTTTCCACGCTCGTGCTGGAGCGCGAGCTTCCTGGCGGCCAGGCATCGCACACGTCGCTGATCGAGAACTTCTTCGGCTTCCCAGGCGGCATCGGTGGCGCTGAGCTCGCGCGACTTGCGGGTCGTCAGGCGGAGGGATTCGGCGCGGAGGTGCTCGTGCAACGAGGCGTGATGGCCAGCCGCGGCGGCGCCGGCGAGCCGTTCGTGCTGGACGTGGAAGGCGGCCATCAGGTGCAGGCCCGCGTGATGATTGCCGCGCCGGGGATGGTCTGGCGCCGATTGGAGCTCGAGGGGATTGATGAGCTGCTTGGTCGGGGGGTCTACTACGGCGCTGGACGTAGCGAGGCAGCCCACTGCGGCGGTGACCCGGTGGTGGTCGTGGGTGCTGGCAACTCCGCCGGCCAGGCGGTCATGAACCTCGCTAACGGCGGCGCCAAAGTGACGATGGCGGTCCGCGGCGATCAGCTGGGCAAGTCGATGTCCGCGTATCTAGTGAAGCGCATCGATGCGCATCCGTTGATCAACGTGCAGCTGCGAACCGAGGTCGTCGCGGTGCACTCCGACGGCGAGTGCCTGGCTGAGGTGACACTGAGAGATCGCGATGCCGGTAGTGAGCAGCGCTTTGCGGCATGTGCACTGTTTCTTTGCCTTGGTGGCCAGCCGCGCACGCAGTGGGCCGATGATGCCGGCGTGCGGCTGGACCGGGCTGGGTTCATTCTCACGGGCCCTGATCTGCTGGATCAAGGCAAGCGTCCCGACGGCTGGCCACTCGAGCGCGATCCACTCGCGCTGGAGACCAGCGTACCCGGCGTGTTTGCTGCTGGCGACGTGCGCAGCGGCTCCACCAAGCGTGTGGCCGGGGCGGTCGGCGATGGTGCCATGGCTGTGGCCTTGGCGCACCGCCGGCTGGATGAGCTTTCTGGCCAAGCAGTCGGCTGAGCGGGCAGCTTTCTCGGGCTTTGGCAGCGTACGGAGAGCGAGGACTGTTTGCCGGCGCTGGGAGTACGATGTGCCGGGTGTTTCGCCTTGATGACACGGTTTGGGATGAGTTCGTGGAGATCCTGGATCGGCCCGCCCGACCAATTCCCGAACTCGCTCGTCTGCTGTCGTCAGCCAGTGTGTTCGACGATCAGCTTGTGAGCAACGATCAGCGCACTGGAGCCAGCCCGGAGTTTGACGACTGACCTCTCCTCCTGGTTTGCTATGCGGCTGGTAGCAGTGCCTGCGCCAGATCATCCGGGCTAGCGTGGCCGGCGGGCAGGGTGATCGTGACCTGTCCCTCGTGATCGAGCAGCCAGCGCACATTGGTGAGAGTCATCCCGACGATATGGCCCGCCTCGTCGTACTCAATGTTGTGACCCTCCGGAGTGGACGACGCACTCGCGGGCGGACCTTCGTAGTGCGCCACGCTGAGATAGAGCACGTCTCCCCGCTGGTCGTAGTGGTGACGCTCGAATGTTGTGCCAGCGATTGTGACGCTCATGAGATTCGCGGTCGGGGGTCGTCATCCTGAACCAGAACGGTCACAACCCATCCAGGCTCGTCGTTGAAGTCTAGGACAACCCGCATCCATCTTCCCGGCTGTAGCGCGTCTCGCGCCCCCGCTACCTAATGCTGCGCCAGCGCCGTCGCGCCGAGCGAGTTCGCTTGCGGCGCAGGGTCGATCCGACCCCGCCACAAAGTTGCCAGCAGGCACGCCAGCGCCACGCCTGCGCAGCCGAGCGCAAACGCGCCGGCGGCGCCATGTGCGTCGATCAGCGATCCGCCGAGCGTCGACCCGACGGCGCTGCCGGCGATTGTGGCGCCGCGGTGCCAGGTGAACGCCTCGGTGGCGGAGCCCTCGGGGGCGAGCGCGCCGACGAGCGAGAACTGACAGGAGAGCATCGGCGCCATCCCCAGGCCCGCGAGCGCCGCCAGCGGATAGGCCGCGGCGAGCGCGTGCGCAAGGATCAACGGCGCCACGCAGGCGGCCATCGTGAGCAACAGGCCCATATAGCGAAGGCCGATCGGTCGCCGCCAGCTGATGGCTGAGTAGGCGATACCGCCGGCCATGCTGCCGATGCTAAAAAGCGCCAGCAACACGCCCGATGCCCAGCGCGCGTGATGTGCCACAGCCAGCGCTGGCAGCCCCACCTCGACGGCACCGATCACTGCACCCGCCAGCAGCGCTGTTGCGAGCAGCGCTCGCAATCCCGAGCTCGCGAGCGCGCTCACCTGCGAGCGCTCCCGCGTT
Organism: Solirubrobacteraceae bacterium; assembly: GCA_035487855.1. Classification (GTDB taxonomy): domain Bacteria; phylum Actinomycetota; class Thermoleophilia; order Solirubrobacterales; family Solirubrobacteraceae; genus Palsa-744. The sequence continues at coordinate 1,522 of DATHLT010000056.1, read as the reverse complement.
GAGGCATGCCAGCTGCTGGAGAATTTCGATGCGGCGAAGAATGCCGTTCCTGCCACGGTGATCACAGCGCACGCGATCACCGCTGCTGCCGGCGAGAGAAGCACTGTGGTTGAGCCCACGAGTAGCGGGCCGAGCGTCCAGATCACCTCCTGTGTGGTGGCGTCGAGTGCGTAGGCGGTTTCCAACGCGTCCCCGTCACCTGCGACCTGCGACCACAGCGCGCGGATGCAGCCCGCGATCGGCGGCTGCGCTGCGCCGGCGAGTGCAGCCATTGCCACGACCACTGCCACTGGCGCGCCCGCCTGGCCAATCGCCACAAGCGCTACCAGCAGGGTCCCCTGTACAAGCGCCGCCGGGAACAGCACGCGCGTCTGCCCGATGCGATCGACCAGTGCGCCCAGCAGCGGGCCGGCTAGTGCCCCGGCCAAGGAGAACGCCCCCACGGCCACGCCAGCCGCCAGGAAGGAGTCGGTGCGACCCCGTACGAACAGCAGGATCGCCAGCGAGAACATGCCCGATGGCAGGCGTCCCAGCACGGAGCTCACCAGCAGACGGGTGAAGCCGGGGATCGAGAAAAGGGCGCGGTAGCGGGTGATCACGTGGCGGGCGTTCGCGTCGCACGCACGCTGCCAACATTGCTGGCTACCGCTGCTTCGTGCGCAGCGGCGCTCATCAGCTCTGCCTCAAGCGTTTGTGCCGGCTGTAGCTCGCCCATCTGTGCGAGCTCCTCCAACGCCGCGATCAGCGTGTCGATTTCAGCATCGGTGTTGGCTGCCGTCAGCTGCACGCGGAAGCCGACCTCATTGTGCGGCACGAGCGGGTAGGCGGCGAGCGTCACGTACACGCCGCGCTCGAACAGCAGCTTTCCGACGTCGTCGATGCGCTCGTGGTTGCGCAGCGGGATCTCGATGATCGGCAGGCTGGAGCGGTTAGGGGTGGCCACGCCGAGACGGCTCAGACAGTCGAGCACGCGGCAGGAGTGCTTGTAGACGACATCGCGCAGCTCATCGCCGCGGCTCTCGTTGACGTCGAACCCGGCCAGCACGGTCGCAAGCGACGCGACGGGGGATGGCCCCGAGTACAGGTATGGCGCCGCAGCCACCTTCAGTAGATCCTTGATCTCCGTTGGGCAGGCGATGAACGCCAGCAACGATGAGTACGCCTTGGAGAAGCCGCCCACGAGAATCAGGCCGCCATAGCTCTCGTCGCAGTAGCGCACGATGCTGTTGCCGCGCTTGCCATAAGGGTTGAGCTCGTCCGCGGCGCGTTCGCCGATCACGCCGAAGCCGTGTGCGTCATCCACATACAACAGCGCATCATGTGCGCGCGCCACGGCCGCAAATGCGCGCAGATCGGGGGCGTTGCCGGTCATGCTGTTGACGCCGTCCATGCAAACGAGCTTCGTGCCCGAGCGTGCGCCGCGCAGCAGCTCGTCCAGATGCTGGGGGTCTTCAAAGCGGAAACGCTCGACGCTCGCCCCACGCGTCTTCGCCATCTGACAACCGTCGTAGATGGTCTTGTG
>DATHLT010000055.1:0-2473 GCA_035487855.1 Solirubrobacteraceae bacterium | reverse complement strand
GCGCTCGCCTGACGCTGCTGCATCAGCCGCTGTGTGAAGAAGCGTTCCAACAGGGTGGGGAAAGTCGGCTGGCCCGTCATGATGACTCTCCCCAGCGCTGCTCCAGCCGCGCCATCGCCTGTGCCATCAGCTCCGGCCAGTTGCTGAGATACCAGTAGGTGCCGGCCACGTATACGTGCCCGAGATAGGTCGACAGCACCGCCAGTCGTCGCGCCGGGTCCTCGCCCGACTCGTACCACCGGGTGAGCACTTGAACCGCAAAGCGGTGCCGGAAGTCGTGCAGCCGGGGGCCGTTGCGCGCGCCGGGCGCCCGCAGGCCCGTTTGCCGCGACAGCGCGTAGAAAGCTCGATGAACGCGACCGATGTCGAGCCGCGTGCCACGATTGGAAACGAACACGTAGTCCGAGCGGCGCGCGCCGAGAAACTGTTTTCGCCGCTGAAGGTAGTGGACCAGCACGGTGCGTGTGGATGGATGGAGGGGCACGAGGCGGGATCGACCGAACTTGGCAGCCCGGATCGTGAGCACGCCTTGCTCGAGATCGGCATCATCGAGCTTCAGATCGAGCGCTTCGGAGATGCGCAGACCCGTGACGCTGAGCAAACCCAGAAGGCAATGAAAGACCCAGGGCCGCAACGGCGTCGACGGCCATGCGGTCGGCAGTTGCAGCGCCGCCTCCAACAAGCCCAGCACTTCCTGCTCGGTGTACAGGTAGGGCCGGGCTCGGGTCGATCGATACGGCAAGAGCTCCGGCGACGGAACCTCGGTGAGCGGATCGGTGGCGCTACGGTAGCGAGCAAAGCCGCGTGCGAAGCAAAGTCGCCGCGCCCGCTCGGCGGGCTGCACCGTCTTCGCCTGTTGCACCCACTCCAGAGCGAGCCGTGTCGTGATGTGCAGCGCCTGATGCTGCTCCATGAACGCGACGAACCGCGGCAGCACAAGACCGGCGTCATGCATCTTGAAGCCCAGACCTCGACGCAGTGCGAGGTACTCTTGCAAGGCCTCGCGTAGGGTGTTCATCGCACACCTCCTGGCCACGGCAGGGCCAGGGAACGCAGTGCATTGATATCCACGCGAGCGTAGATCGAAGTGGTCTGTGGGCTTTGATGGCGCAGGACTTCGCCGATCTCGTTCAACGAGGCGCCCCCTTGCAACATGCGCACTGCCAAGGCGTGCCGAAACTGATGTGAACCGCGGTGCGGTGCGTCGACCTGGGCGCGCTGCAGCACGTGGCGCACGATTGTGCCGATGGCATCTGAGCCTGGCATCAGTCCGCGGATCGGCGCCATCGACCGCAAGAACAAATGCCGGTCCTTACTCGTGGGCCGTCCCTGCTGCAGATAGGCGGCGATGGCTGCGCCCACATCGGCGGGCATCGGCAAGAGTTGCTCACGCCCACTCTTGCTGCGCACGCGCAGGTGGCCGCCGTCCCAGTCGCAGTCTTGGAGTTGCAGCGCGATGATCTCGTGAGCGCGAAGCCCCAGACGAGCCAGGAGCAGCAGCACGGCGCGATCGCGCAGGCCGACCCCCGTACTGAGGTCACAACTGTCGATCGCACGCTGAGCATGCTCGGGTGATATCGCCTTGGGCAATGCCGGCGTGGTGGCCCAGGCGGCCACGATCGGCACCGCGGCAGCAAGCGCGGTGGCCACTTCACCGCGATACTGCGCGTAGCGCAGGAACGAGCGCATGGCGTTCACGACACACTTGAGTGCCGGCGGTTGCAGACATTGGGTCTGGCGTTGCACGAACGCAATCGCATCGCCGGTGCGCAGGGCACGTAGATCGACCACACCGCGGCCGAAACGCTCGCGAAGAAACCGCCTGGCGACCGTTCTGTAGCGCTCGATCGTTGCGGTCGCCAGCCCCTGCTCATCCTGAAGATGTTGCCCATAGCGGGCCGCCAGATCGTCAGCCGCTGTGGTCTCGACACGGGCCGCCGGGCATACACCGTGACCGCGCAAGAACTGCAGCAGTTGCGTCACCTCGTACCACTCACGACGTCGGGTCTCGGTGCGGATGCGTTGTCGACGCCGACTGCGGTGCTGGTACCGCTCGATGTGCACTTCGCCGAGATCAGCTAACACCACACGGCGCTTCGCGAGCCAACGGTCGAACGCCAGTGCGTGCCGTACTTTGATGTAAATGACGCTCACAGTGTACTGCTGGTCGATCAACGATGTGACAAACGGTCCAAGATGGCTTGCGAGCGGACCAGCGGCGCGGTCGACGAGCGCCGCGGCGCTCTCATACGTTCGTTCCATGACGTTCTCCTTGCGGGCGGAAGTGCCCGGCAAGGAGGATCGCTATGTCCGGCGCGTTGAGCACCAACGCGCGGCAGATCAGCTCAACTGACCACGACAGGACATAGTCCGACGCGGGAGATAATCCAGCTTCGTGTGGCCGAGCAGCAGTTGTACCGATCGCAAGTTTGGGAGTGGGTCGCCTTCGTTCGGCGCAGCGAGTCTGTGCCGT
>DATHLT010000054.1:0-2114 GCA_035487855.1 Solirubrobacteraceae bacterium | reverse complement strand
CTCCGAGCGCGACCATGCGGTATCTGGGCGACTTCGCGGCGCCGTTGGTCCTGCTCGGAACCATCGGTGCCTGGAATCTACGCCGCCTGACCGCCACGCGTCCGATCGCGAAGCGCGTGCTGATCGCTGCGTCGCTGTTGCTGGCCACGCTCACCATCTCCATTGGCTTCGCCCTGGGGTTTACCGGCTACTACAGTATTTTTCAGGCCACCAACCCGAGCTTGATGTCGAAGCTCGAGCTCGTTGGCTCGGTCTGCGGGCGCTAGGGCCTCGACCGGGAGGCGATGATCCGGTCATCCCCCGCGCGGTGGCGCGTGCTCGACGGGGCAATGTATGCTGCCGCGCGTGATCGAGGCAGAGCCCGCGCGGCCGAGCGCCGCACCTTGGCCGCGGCCTGCGGGCACGATCGCCCGCGCCTTCGCGGATCTCAGCGACGGGCAGCTGGCCTGGCTCATCGGGTCGCTGCTGTTCGTGCTGTCGGCCTGGCCGCTCCTCCTCGTTCCGCTACCGCCGCTCCAGGATCTCCCCAATCATGTGGCCACGGCGCACATCGTGGCGCACCCCGAGCTCTACCCCGAGTTTCAGTTCAACGGGCTCTTCAAGTCGAACTGCCTGCTCACGCTCTGGTTCTACCTCCTGGGCGGCCACGGTCTCTTCGGGGCCGCACGGGCGTTCACCGCTCTCACCTTGGCGGTCAACGCGCTGGCGCTGCCGATCTTCGTGCTCCGTTTCGCCGGCCGCAGTCACCTGCCCGTGGCGGCGCTCTTTTTCTGGCCTCTCGTCCACAGCTTCTCGCTGTCGATGGGGTTCTTGAACTTCACGTTCGCTTTCGGACTGTCGCTGATCCTTCTAACGGTCATCGACCGCCAGCGCGAGCAAGCGACCCCGCTGCGCGCGGTTGGCATCGCCGCGCTCGCGACCGGCGTCTGGTACGCGCACACGTTCCCCATCGCGGTCGTCGGGCTGCTGGTCGCGCTCCACGCAGCCGGCCAGACCACCTGGCCGGCGCGCCTGCGGACCGGCCTGAGGCTGTTGCTGCCGCTCGCGCCCGCCGGGCTGCTCGCCCTCATGACGGCCGAGCACCACCTCGTCAAGCCAGAGCACTCCACGGCCGCCTCGGCGACGTTCATGTTCCTCAATCCCTGGGAGCTCCTCGATCACCTCTGGCTCGACGTCTCGGGAGCCCTGACCTGGAGGGGGAGCACGACGATCGTCCCTGCTCTGCTCTTGCCGTACTTCGTTTGGCGTCAGGGGTGGACGGCGCGGCCTTTCGTCTCGGGGCGGGCGATGGTTCTGCTGAGCGCCACCTACCTGGCGCTGCCCAGCATGTTGAGCAATTGGAACTACCTCAATTGCCGCCTGGTGCCGTTCCTCTGGGCGGGCATGCTCGTCCAACTGCCGAGCCGGCTGCCGCGCGCCGTCGCCGGACTGCTGCTGGTCTCGGCGCTGACGTTCTCCGCGACGCTGGGGGCCGACTACCTGAGGCTCGATCGTGATCGGGCGGCGTTCACCGCGGGAATCGAGGCGGTCCCGGAGCGCGCCACGCTGCTCCCCCTGCTGTTTCAGCATGGCGAGCCGGGTGGCTTCACCGCCAGCCTCACGCACGCCTGGGGCTACTACATGGTGGCGAAGAACAGCTCGGCGCCGCTGGTGTTCGCGGTGGACCGCTCGCACCCCATCAACTACCGGCAGTTTCCGCCGGGCCAGCTGATTCCGCCGGCGCTCGATCGTTTTGCTGACCGCTTCGCCACGCCGGCTCTCACCTGCAAGGCGCTCAAACAAGATCCGACCCTGGCGGCCTGCTCCGCGGTCTGGCGCGATCTGTGGGGCAATTTCTGGCGCGAGGCGGCGCCGCGCTTCACCCACCTGCTGGTCTGGGCGATGCCCACCGAGGCACGCTCGCTGATTCCGGCCCCCTACCACCCGATCTTCGCGGCCGGAAAGCTCGTGATCTACGCGCGCGAAAACGTTCCTTTGATGAACCCAGGGTTCAACAAAGAACAATGAGCTGATTGACGGCCTCGTCGAGAACCCGCGCCCAGCGAGGGTGTGCATTCCCCGACTAGTAAGCAATTGGCCCACTGTGCGACGACTATTTTGCGTCTGGCCGCTCT
>DATHLT010000053.1:0-4843 GCA_035487855.1 Solirubrobacteraceae bacterium | reverse complement strand
AACCGCGGTGACGTTCCCGTCGAGGTCCACCAGTCGCGCTGGCAGACCCACCTCGGCGAGCCACCGCGGAGCTGAGTGAGCCCGTAGGAGCGCGGCGGTTGCGGCGATGTTCGCGTCGGCGCAACTCGCGGCAGCGACGCTCACGGTGCGCCACCTCGAGCGCACGGGCACGCCGGTGCACGGGTCGATGATGTGGTGCATGGTGTGGCCGCCCTTGCGCCAGCGCCGGACGGTGGTGCTGGAGGTGGCAAGCCCACCGGAGTCGATCGTGATCGTCTGCCCTGGGGCGGAGCAGTCGCTGCGGTGGTCATCTGTCACGCGGATCTTCCAGCCAGCGTCAGGGCCAGTGCCAGAGGTAGCGATGTCGCCGCCGATACTGACGAGCGCGCCGCAGCCGCTCGCAATCGACGCGGCCTCAGCAGCGCGGTCGGCGGCCCACGCTTTGGCGGTGGCACCCAGGTCGAGTCTTACGCCGGCTGGCACTCGCACGGTTCTCTTCGTGCGGTCCAGTTCGACCGTCTGCCAGCCGCAGCGCACACGCGCGTTGATCGTAAGGGCAGGCGCCCACTCGTCAGCCGCACAGTTGTGTTTGCTTATCGGCATGGGCGCGCCCGTCGCTTGCTCGAGCAGCCGCCAATCGCAGTCGTAGCCCGCCAGCGCGAGCGCATGCCCGATCGTGAGGTCGACGTCACCCTCGGTCAACTGCGCGGCCCGCAGCGCCAGTGTGAGCGCGTCCATCAGCAGCGCCCCCACCTCAGTCGAGCGACCCGCACGAGCGTTCAGCAGCGATAGCTCAGAGTCGCTGCGAAAGCGACTGCAGGCGCGATCGATCGTGTCGAGCTCACATTCGACCGCGGCACGCGCGGCCGGCAGCTCAGCGCTGCGCGCGAGGCGCAGCACTACGGTCGTCCCAAGTGCATCCCACGTCGCCGAGGCAACGCTGCCCTGAGCTGACCTGTATGCCAATGGAGGGCTCAGCTCAAGAGCCACCGGACACCACTGGAGCTGATTCCTGGGCAGGTTCTGGGGCAGCTTCCTGCACTGGGGCCGATTCTTGGGCGGGTTCGGGAGCTGATTCCGGCGCCGGCGCTGATTCTTGGGCAGGGGCTGACTCCTGGGCTGGTTCCGTTTCCTGCGCGGGCGCGGATGCCTGGGCGGGTTCGGATTCCCGCGTGGGCGCGGATTCCTGGGCAGGCGCGGATTCCTGGGATGAGGCTGATTCGCTGGCAGCATTGGGAGCTTGTTTGGGTGGTGCGAGCGCCCCCACCCCAGCGGATGCGCTGCCAGCAGAACCCGTCTTTGTGTGGCTGCTGTGACCGCGCGCTGCTTTGGACCGGGTCACGTTTTTGACCGTTTTCCCGGGGAACGCATTGGCGGCGATGTCCGTGAGCAGACCGGTTAGTACAACGCTGCCGGCGATCATCCAGCGGTTAATCTTGTGCAGCTCGCGCAGCGCGGCATCGCGTGTGTGGGTGGTGTGAATTCTCATCGACTGTTAGTGGTGGGAGTGGTGGAATTGGCCGATTCCGTTCAGCCACGGCCCGAAGTCGGGAATTACAAGCACCGGCAGCACGATTCCGCCCACGAGTGCACCGGCGAGCGCCAGAACTCGACCTGTCCGGCCCGTGACATCGCTGCTCAGTTGCTCTGATTGGCTGTAGTCAGCACGCAACACCGCTGGCATCGACGGTAGGTGGCCGAGCACGTGCAGCCCCATGAAAGCGGCGCACACGAAGAAGCTGTCGCGGGGATCGGAATGGACGTGCGAGCCGGCGGATAGCGGCCTACCTTCGGGAACGGACATGGACTCAGTGTGTGAAGCAACGGTAAGGAACGGTTAACCGCTTGATGAGAAAGCTCATCGGAAGGTGTGAGAAGGAAAGCGCTGCCGTGCAACGACGCCTATCCTTGTCACATGGGAGCCACCGCGGACTCGCGCCGGGAGCGCTCGACGGCGCCCTCCACTGGCGCGGCGATTGCCGAGGCCAGCAGTGAGAGCGCCGATGCGGGCAGGCTGCTGCTGATCGAGGACGAGCCGGGCATCGTCGACTTCGTCAGCCGCGGCCTCGAAGCGGAGGGCTTCGTGGTGGAAGCAGCGATGGACGGGATCGAGGGCGAACGGATGGCTCTGGGCGGCAGCTTCGACGCGATCGTGCTGGATCTGATGCTGCCGCGCCGCGGCGGCTTGGAGGTGCTTGGATCGGTTAGGCGGTCGATGCCCAACGTGCCGGTGATCGTCCTGACCGCGCGCGGTGAGATCGAGGATCGCGTCGAAGGGCTCGACGCGGGCGCCGTCGACTACCTGGTCAAGCCTTTTTCCATGACTGAGCTGGTGGCCCGCGTGCGCGCGCAACTGCGGGTAATCGCACAGGCGTCGTCCAGCACGCTGCGCGCCGAGGACATCGAGGTCGACCTGATGACGCGCAAGGTACGCAGGGACGGCCAGGCGGTGACGCTGTCGACGACCGAGTTCGAGCTGCTCGTGTACCTCATGCGCCATCGCGGTCAGGTGGTCTCGCGCGAGCAAATCCTCAGCTCGGTTTGGGGATATGAGCACGATCCCGCTACCAACGTTGTCGACGTCTACGTCGGCTACTTGCGACGCAAGCTCAGCCGTGGTGGTGAGGCGGCCCCAATCTTCACCGTGCGGGCCGTGGGCTATCGCCTCGGCAGCTCGAGCTAGGCGCCATGCAATCGCTGTTCAGACGCCTGGTCCCCGGGGGTCTGCGCTGGCGACTGGCCGGCTGGTTCGCGTTCGTCACGCTGCTGTGCACTGTGATCGTGTTCGTCGCTGTCTACGGTGGCACCGGTACCCAGTTGCGCGAGCAGCTCGACCACGAGGTCGCAGGCGACGCTGCCGAGCTCGCCCACAACCTGATGGCCGCAGATACAAAGACGCCGCGTCAGATATCCAACGCGGCTACCCGCTACATCGCCGATCAGCCGTTTAGCGCCAGCTCGACGCTGCTGTTCGTGCTCGTGCCGGGAACTGCGCCCAGCACCAACCGGCCCGAGCTGTTCGGCAGCCCAAAGCCGGATAACGGCGAGACCGCTTCCGAGCAAGACGTAGAGAACCGCCTCTCCTCGCAGCTGCTGACCGCCGCCGCCGGCTACCGGACGCTGTCGCTCCCTGACGTCGGCGATCTGCGGGTGCTCAAGCGGCGCATACGTGTGCGCAGCGGCTTGAGCGTCGTCATCGGCGTGGGCGAGCCGCTCGCGAGCGTCGCCCACGCCCAGCGTGGCGTGGCCCGCGCGTTCCTCCTCGCCGGCCTGTTGGCGCTCGCGTGCGCGCTGCTGGCCGCATACCTGGTCGGTTCGCGTCTGTCGCGGCCACTGCGCAGAATGGCCGCCGTTGCCACGCGAGTAAACGCGGGCGAGCTACACCCGCGGATGCGCGACCCCGCCGGCCAAAGCGACGAGGTGACGGTGCTGGCCGAAGCATTCGATCACATGCTCGACCGCTTGACCGAAGCGTTTGCCGGCCAGCGCGCGTTCGTTGCCGACGCCTCACACGAGCTGCGCACGCCGCTGACGGTGATTCGCGGCCAGCTGGAAGTGCTCGCCGCCCAGGCCGAGCCATCGGGCCATGAGGTACGTCGGGTGGAGGGGCTCGTGCAGGCGGAGATCGCGCGCATTAGCCGCCTAGTCGACGATCTGCTGCTGCTCGCGAAGACCGAGCAGATCGAGTTCCTACGCCTCGAGCAGATCGAGTTGCCCATCTACGTGGGCGAGCTGTGGGATGGGATGAGCCTGCTGGCAACGCGGCGCTTCGAACTCGGCCCGGTCCCAGCCGGCACGTTGCACGCCGACCCCGACCGTCTCGCGCAGGCGCTGCGCAACCTGGTGGGCAACGCAATCGACCACACCGTGACCCAACACGGCCTCGTTCGTCTGCAGGTGCAAGCGCTGCCGGGACGGCGCATTCGCTTCGTGGTTGAAGACGACGGCCCCGGGATCCCGCTCGACCAGCGCGAGCGCGTGTTTCATCGCTTCCACCGCACCGACGCCGCGCGAGACAGGGCGTCGGGTGGCACCGGCCTGGGGCTCGCGATCGTGCGCGCGATCGCCGATGCCCACGGCGGGACCGTGACAGCCGACTCATCGCCGGAGGGTGGCGCTCGCTTCACGCTCGAGCTACCAGGCTTCACGCCCGCGCAGACGCCGCGAGGCACGCTCGAGGAGCTCGCCACGCCGATACCGGTGAACTAGTTCAACAGCTCCTTGACGTAACGCTGATGCAGCCGCCCCAGGGAGGTCTTCTGTGGCTGGAAGCCAATCGCGTTCCACAACAGCCCCGACGCCGGCGCCCAGGCGACGATCAGATACGCACCCAGCACGAGCGCCGTAACCCGCAACCTGCGCGAGCGTGACAGCGCCGCGAACGGCAGTACCCAAAGCACATACCAGGGCAGCACCCAGCTGAGCGTCACCAGCAGCGCGACTCCCGCCCAGCCCGATGCGGTGATCGCGTCGCGGCGTCGCCATGCGAGGACCGCGCACATCAGCACGATCGCCACCAGTACCACGCTGAGGGCAGAACGCATCCCCGTGCTCTCGCCACCCGCACCAGCCGCCAAGCCGATCAAGTTGGGGATGCTCTCGCTCGTCACCAAGCTGCTCTGCGTGCTCAGATCTGGCACATGCAGCCCGAACGCCAGCAGACTGGCTGCACCCAGCAGCACGCCCGCGAGAACCATGCCCACCAGCACCTGCACCAGGGCCCGCGGTGCCCGCAGCAGGATCACCAGCGCCGCCGGGAACAAGATCGCCGCCGACGCCTTGATCGCCGCAGCGGTCATCAGCGCCGCGCCAGCGCCTACCTCAAGCCCTGAGAACGGCAATA
>DATHLT010000052.1:0-39853 GCA_035487855.1 Solirubrobacteraceae bacterium | reverse complement strand
GACCTGGTCTTCCTGCTCCAGGGCGACGGGGTGAAAATCGTCCTGACGGGCAACACCCAGATCAAGGGCGGCGTGACCTACTCCCGCTTCAAGACGATTCCCGACCAGCCGATCAGCAGCTTCGAACTGAACCTCCCCGAGGGTCCCTACGCGGTGCTCGGTGCGATCACGAACCTGTGTAAGCCGACGACGGCAAAGACCGTTACCGAGAAGGTGAAACGTCGCGTCAACGGCAAGCTCGTCACCGCGAAGAGAAAGGTAGCTAAGCAGGTCGCCGAACCGCTGGTGATGCCAACGACGATCACCGGCCAAAACGGGGCGGTGTTCACGCAGAGCACGAAGATCGCGGTCACCGGTTGTGCCAAGGCCAAGCCGGCTAAAAAAGCTAAGAAGGCCAAAAAGAACGGCAAGAAGAAGTAATCCGATGGAGGCTATCTACTCCCGATGCCCTTCCATATGACTGCGCGCAGGATGGGATGCCGTGTAACCAAGGCTGTGGCATTGAGCGTCGTCGTTGCGCTCACGGTGGCAGTCGGCGCGCTCACGGTCGCATCGGGCACGTCGGCTGCAGGGGGGGCGCATGTGGCGCGGACTATCTCGCTCAGCGAGACCGGCCACCTGCACCTGACCAGCCACAAGGGCTTCACGCTCAACGAGCAGGGCACCACCGGCGGCACGATTGACGGAACGATCTACATCCATCTGCACGTGGTCTCGACCGATCGTGTCACCGCGGAAGTCAACATCTACCCGACCGGTAGTTCGATCACGGGCAGCGCAAGCGGCAGCTACCGTTCCTCCGGAGCGCTCGCGACGTTCGACGGCACGATGTCCGTGATCCACGGGTCCGGTGCCTACGCGCACGCGAACGGGTCGGGGTTGCGCTTCACCGGCACGATCGCTCGTGCCAACGATGCCGTGACCGTGCACGTCAGCGGCAGCTTCAGAACCTGAGCCGCGCCATGACAGCCCGCGCATTCGGTATAGGAGCGCTCACATGCGTGTTGCTTGCGCTCGTGCCGGCAGGCGCCGTCGCCGTCGCTGAGCGCGCCTCGCTGCAGGCATCCTTCTCCCCCGACCGACTAGCTACTCCGACCACGATCAGCTTTTCCTTCGAGCTCTCGACGCTCGCAGGAACGGCGCCCGCGCCCCTGACGCGGATCGACCTGCGAATGCCGGCCGGGCTGAACTACACCACCACCACGCTGGGGCTCGCGCTGTGCAACCCAGAAGCGCTGGTCGCTCACGGCCTCAGCGGCTGCCCCGCCAACTCGCGCCTCGGCTACGGCGACGCCGCCGTGGAAGTGCCGTTCGGCAGCGGCGCCGGACACGAGATCCCCGAAATCCAGGCGGTCGCGGGCCCGTCGAAGAGTGGCAACATGGAGGTTCTGTTCTACGCCAAGGGCCTGTATCCGGTCCTGGCGCAGCTCGCCTTCACCGGCGAAGTACTGCCGGACAGCGGCCTTTTCGGCTCGCAGCTCGCGACCAGCGTGCCGCTTATCGCCAGCGTCCCAGGCGGACCCGACGTATCGATCACGCGCGTGAGCACCACGATCGGCCCGCGCCACCTCACCTACTACAAGCGCGTACACGGCCGCCGCGTCGCCTTCACCCCGCGCGGGGTGGCCGTCCCCGCGCGCTGCCCGCGCGGCGGCTTCCCCTTCGCCGCCAGCTTCGCCTTCCTCGACGGCACCGAGGCCAGCGCGACGACCACCGTGCCCTGCCCGTCACGACGCGACGGTTGACGTGAGCGCGAGCGTCGACCAGGCCGCCGCGTTGCCCGTGAGCCGTCTCCTCAGCTCTGCCCCGCCCGCACCGTTCCCCAGGCGGACCGGGTTCATCGGCATGGCACGGGCGCACCTGCTGCTCGGCAACCGTCTCGTGAGCGCCGAGCTCAAGCGTGCTCGCAGCGCAGCCGTCGCGATCGCCGACCCGAGCATTCGTCGTGCGGCCCTACGCGCACTTGCCAAACGAGGCAACGTCGAGGGTGCCGCGCTGCTCGCCACGGTCAGCCCGCCCGTTCACAGGCGCACCGCGTTGCACGCTGTGATCGCGTTCCAGATTGCCTACAACCACCTTGACGCGGTCGCCGAGCTCGACAGCGACGATCCGCCCGCGAGCTCGCGCCGTCTGCATCAGGCGCTGCTCGCGGCTGTGCAGCCGCACGAGCCCCACGTCGACTACTACGAGCACGCGCGAGTACGCGCGGACGGCGGTTATCTGCTCGCGATGCTCGAGCGCTGCCGGCGGATGTTGCTCGAGCTGCCGTCGTTCGCGCTCGTCGCGCCCTCGCTGCTCGCAGCCGCTGAGCGGATCCGCGAATTCCAGGCTCTCAATCTCCCCCAGCACCAGGGCGGGCAGGCCGAGCTGCGTGCCTACTCAGAAGGCGTCGCGCGCCAGTTTGAAGGCGTCGCGCCCCCGCTCGGGCGTGGGCTGTCGTGGTCGGAGTCAGCGGCTGCCTGCGGCAGCTCGCTGCCCGTGCACGCACTGCTCGCCGCCGCAGCTGATCCGCTGCTCGACGCACGCGAGGCAGCCGCGATCGAGGCTGTCTACGTGCCGTGGGGCGGCGCACTGCATTCGCTGCTCGACAGCCTCGTCGACCGTGAAGAGGATCGCGCGCAGGGTCTACGCAGTCTGTATGAGTGCTATGCGAGCGGCCGCGACGCCGCCGAGGGGCTCGCATCGCTCGCCCGCGCGGCAGATCGCGCGGCCGTCAGCACAGCGGCACCCAACCTGCATCGCGCGATCCTCGCAGCGATGTGCAGCTACTACCTTTCCGCGCCGCGCTCTGAGCCCACAGCGCAGGCCGCGGCTCGCGCGCGCCTGCTGGAGGTCAACGGAGCCTCGCTGCGCGTGGCGCTCGCGCTGTTTGCACTTAGACGCCTCGGACACGGTCTCGCTCGCGGTGAGTACGTCTGATCCGCCGCCCCGCGCGGCCGCCGCGGCGCTCGGGCCGTCCGGGGCCGCAGGGATGCGCGGGCCGCGCGGGGATTGGGATGGAGCAATGCTTGAGCTGCGCGAGCTCGTCAAGCACTACCCCGTCGCCGGCGGCGAGCCGGTTCGCGCCGTCGACGGCGTCACGCTGATGGTCCCCGCCGGCGAGCTGCTCGCCCTCTACGGTCCCAGCGGGTCGGGCAAGACCACGCTACTGCTGATGATCGCGACGCTACTCGCGCCCACCAGCGGCACCGTCACGATCGCCGGCCGCGACGTCTCCACGCTCGGCGAGCGCGCTGCCGCGCACCTGCGCATGTCCGAGCTCGGCTTCATCCGCCAGAACTTCGACCTGCTGCCTGGTGTGAGCGCGCTGGACAACGCCACGCTAAAGCTCTTGAACAGCATGCGCTGGCGCGATGCGCACCGTCGCATCACGCCATTGCTCGAGCGACTCGGCCTCGGCGAGCGCCTTCACCACCGTGCCGAGACGCTCTCAATGGGCGAGCGCCAGCGCGTGATGATCGCTCGCGCGCTCTCCACCGAGCCGAGCCTGCTGCTCGCCGACGAGCCGACAGGCAGCCTCGACACCCAGCGCAGCAAGGAGGTGCTGTCGCTGCTGCGCGAGCTCGCCCGTGCGCAGGGCGTCGCCGTCGTCCTCGTCAGCCACGATCCGCTCGCAGCCTCCTACGCAGACATCGCCCTCGCGCTGCGCGACGGCAAGCTCTCCCCCTATCGGCAAGACGGGCTCGCCTCCGTCGCACCCGACTAGGCCGGCCGTGGCATTCGCGAACCTGGTGCATCTCTACCGCGTGCGCCTGCGCGCTCGCGGCGTGCAGGAGCTGTTCGCGATGCTCGGTATCGCCGCGGGCGTGGCGCTGCTGTTCGCCTCGCAGGTCGCCAGTCGCAGCCTGCAGGGCTCGGTCGCAGAGCTGTCCGCGGGCATCGTCGGCGACGCTCGCCTGCAGGTCCTCGCCAGCAGCCCCCAGGGGATGCCCGAAGGCATGCTCGCGGCGGTCCGCGCGAGCTCGGGCGTGCGTGCCGCGGCGCCCCTGGTCGAAGCCAGCGCCGAGGCCGGCGGGCCGGCCGGCTCGAGCTCTGTGGAGATCGTCGGCGTCAACTCGAGCCTCAAATCGCTCGGTGGAGCGCTCCTCGCCCACACCCAGCTCGCGCCGTTCGCCGGCATCGGCGCGGTGCTCCTCACGGCCTCTCTCGCCGACCACGTCGGCATCGAGCGCTTCGGCCAGGAAGTCACGCTGCAGGTATACGGCCGGCGCGCGAGGGCACCGCTCTACGAGCGTCTCGGCCCACGCCGGATCGGCGCCCTGTCCGCGAGCCCGATCGTGGTCGCGCCGCTCGAATACGCGCAGGAACTCACCGGCCTACGCGGGCGCGTGACCCGCATCCTCGTCCAGCCCGCGCCGCACGACGAGGCTGCCGCTCGCGCACGCCTACTCGCTCTCGCCGGCAACTGGGGGACGGTCCAGGACACCGGCTATGACGATCGGCTGTTCGCCAAGGCCGCGTCCGCCACCAACCAGTCCACGGCGCTGTTCGCCCTGATCAGCGCGCTCGTCGGGTTCCTGTTCGCATTCAACGCGGTGCTCCTGACGGTGCCCCAGCGCCGGCGGCTGATCGTGGAGCTGCGCCGCGACGGCTACACCTCCCGTGCCGTGGTCGCCGTGCTCGCGCTAGATGCGGCCGTGCTCGGCGTCACCGCATGCGCGCTCGGCCTGCTGCTCGGCGATGAGCTCACAACACATGTGTTCGCGTCTAATCCCGGCTATCTCGGCTCCGCATTTGCGGTCGGCTCACAGCGCGTCGTCGGCTGGCAGAGCGTCGCGATCGCTGCCTGCGGTGGCCTGCTGGCGGCCGTGGTCGCGGTGCTCAGCCCGCTACGTGAGGCGCTCGCGTGTGACCCGTTGGCCGCCGGTGGCGTCGAAGCGCAGGCGTCCACCGGACGCCTCACTCGCCGGGCCGCGCCCCTTGGTGTGCTCTGCCTGGCCGGCGCCACGGCACTGCTGCTGGCCGACCCGGCGCTCGCGATCCTCGGCATGCTGTTGCTCGTGGGTGCGCTGCTGGCGATCCTGCCGCTCGCGCTCGAGTCTGCGCTGTCGCTGCTCGTGCGCGCGGCGCGAGCGATCACCGGCGCCGTCGCTCACGTCGCCGCGATGGAGCTGCGAGCCGCGCGCTCACGCGCGCTCGGCGTCGCCGCCACCGGCGCGGTCGCGGTGTTCGGCGCCGTTGCCATCCAAGGTGCGCACGCCGACCTGCTGAGCGGCCTGCAACATGCCTCGCGGGACACAAACGCGCTGACCGACCTGTGGGTCTCGCCACCCGGCGCCTACAACCTCCTGCGCACCGCGCCGTTCACGCCGAGTGCTCAGCAGCAGGGCATCGCGCGCCTGCCCGGCGTGCGCGCCGTGCGCATCTACCGCGGTGGCCTGCTCGACTGGGGCACGCGGCGGATCTGGGTGATCGCGCCGCCGCGCCAGGCGATCCCGTTGCTGCCCACCTCGCAGATTCTGCATGGCCCGCCGGCCGCCGCTACGTACGCAGTGCGTGTCGGCCAAGCCGTCGTGTTGTCTGCCGCGCTTGCCCAAGAACACCACCTGCGCCTCGGCGAGCGCTTTCTCTTTCCCAGCCCGCACCCGCTAGAGCTACGGCTCGTCGCGACCTCCACCAACATCGGCTGGGCCCCCGGCGCGGCGATCATGAGCGCCGCCGACTACGCACGTGGCTGGGGTAGCGACGACGCTAGCGCGTACAACGTTCTACTTGCTCCAGGCGCAAGCACCGCTGTCGTGGCCGGCGAGGTGCGGCGCCTGCTTGGTCGTTCGTCCGGCCTGTCGGTGCAGAGCGCCCGAGCCCATCGCGCCGAACAGGACGCGCTCAGTCGCCAGGGCCTGGATCGCCTCAGCCAGATCGCCGACCTGATCCTCATCGCCGCCGTGCTCGCGATGGCGGCCGCGGTCGGCAGCATGCTGCTGCAGCGCCGCCCGCGCTTGGCGAAGCTAAAGCTCGAGGGCTTCTCGCGCCGTCAGCTGTGGGCGACAACGCTGCTCGAGAGCGTGTTGCTGGTAGGGGTCGGCTGCCTCAGCGGAGCGGTCTTCGGCCTCTACGGCCAGCAGCTGCTCGACCGTGCTCTGGCGAGCGTCATCAACTACCCCGTCGTCGCCTCGCTCGCGCTCGCGCCGGCACTGGCAAGTTTTGGGATCGTGCTCGGTGCGGCGCTGGCGATCATCGCGCTGCCTGGATATCTGGCCAGCGGGGTGCCCGCGGCGGTGGCGCTGCAGGACTGAGTTTCCAGGACCTGAACGTTCTAGTACTTGACTGTTTCTGGCTGAGCTGACACGCGAGTATGGCGCGCCGTGGGGAACATCTCCGAAACCGACGTGCGCGAGCGCGTGCAGCTGCGCGAACCTCAACGTTCACGTCTGATCGCCGCGGCCATCGGCGTCGTCGAAGCCGATGGCTATCCGGCGCTCACCATCGGTAAGGTCGTCACGCGGTCGCGGATCTCGCGCAAGACGTTCTCCGAAATCTTCCCGGATCTCGAAGACTGCTTCCTCGCCGCGTTCGAGCAGACGCTCGCCCGCGGGCGCGAGGTCGCGCTTGCCGCCTTCACCGCGCAGGACGGATGGCGCAGTGGCATGCGCGCGGCTCTGCTCGCGACGCTTGCCGTGATGGAGCAGGAGCGTGGCCTGGCAAGGTTGTGCGTGGTCGACTCGCTCGGTGCAGGGCCGCGCGTCGTCGAGCGGCGTGAGCAGACGCTCGCGGAAATCGCTCGAGCGATCGATGGCGGCCGTGCCGCCGCTACTCGCGCCCGTCCGATGCCGCTGACCGCGGACGCGCTCGCGGGCGGCATCGCGGAGCTGCTGCACGTATCCCTTCGCCCTGAAAACCATGTACCGCTGACGGACCTGCTCGGCTCGCTGATGAGCATCATCGTGCTGCCATACCTAGGGCCAGCGGCGGCCAGGCAAGAGTTCAATGCGCCGGCCGCTCGGGCTCGACGCGCGGCACCCGTCGTCCTCTCGGAGGACGCCCACGATCTACCGGCGCTACTGGAGATGCGGCTCACATATCGCACCGTTCGTGTTCTGAGCGCGATCGCACAGACACCCGGGGCGAGCAACCGCACGGTCTCCATCGATGCGGGAATCATCGATCAGGGCCAGATCTCAAAGCTGCTCTCGCGGCTCGAGAACTTGGGGCTGATCGAGCACACCCGCGACAACCGCGACGCCAGAGGCCACAACGCGTGGTACCTGACTGAGCTCGGCGCGCGCGTCCAACGCGCCACACGCGGCCAGTCACCCTAGCTCCCGGAAACCTGCAGAATCCCGCCGCCCCTGCCGATAAGCCCCAGGTACTCCTCGCGCACAACACAACCGGCCAGTAGGGTGGCGTCCATGAACGAGCTTCTCAACAGCATGTCAGCACCGTCCCAAGCGTCAGGAACGCTCGAAAGCACCGCCTGGAAGATCGGCCTCGAGGTGGCTGCTCCCGTGGCCGACGACGTCGACCGCAACTCCCGCTTCCCGCAGGAGGCCGTCGATGAGCTCAAGCGCCAGGGCCTGCTGTCGGCGCTCGTACCCGAGCAGCTCGGCGGTGGCGGCGGCACGCTTGCCGAGGTCTCCGGCGCGGTTCGCGCGCTCGCCGTCCACTGCACCGCAAGCGCGCTCGTGCTGGCGATGCACAGCATCGAGGTCTCAAACCTCGTCCGCCACGGCAACTCCGAGCCCCTGCAGGCGCTGCTCGGCGAAATCGCCTCCAAGCAACTGCTGATCGCCAACGCCAATAGCGAGGTCGGCATCGGCGGCGACGTCGGGCGCAGCATCTGTGCGCTCGAGCCCGGCGACGATGGCGTCAAGCTCGTCAAGGAGGCGCTAGCGATCTCCTACGGCGAATACGCCGACGCAGTCGTCGCCACCGCGCGGCGCTCACCCGACAGCGAGCAGACAGACCAGGTTCAGGTCATCTGCCGCCGGCCCAACTTCACGCTCGAGCAGACCTCCAGCTGGGACGCAATCGGCCTGCGCGGCACCTGCAGCAACGGCTTCCGTCTGACGGCAACCGTCGACGAGGGGATGATCTACCCCGTGCCGTTCGCCGTCGTCGCAGCCAACGGCGGCATCCAGGCATCCACCATCCTGCTCAGCTCCGCCTGGGTCGGGCTCGCCGAGGCATCGGCCGCCAAGGCGCACGAGTTCGTACGCGCCGCCGCCCGGCGCAGCATCGGCACCGTGCCCCCAGCGGCCGGGCATCTCGCCGTGCTCGCCACCGAGCTACAGAAGTCGCGGAGCCTGCTTGCCGCCGCCGCCGCCAGCTTCACTTTGTATGAAAACTCCCCTGAGATGGAAAGCCCCGGCTTTGTCGCTTCTGTACGCAACGTCAAGGTCTCGACCTCCGAGCTCGCCGTCACGATCGCCACTGGTGCGCTGTCCATCTGCGGCATCGTCGGCTTCAAGCGCGACACGCCGTTCTCGCTCGACCGTCAGATCCGCGACGCCCACGGGTCGGTCGTGATGGTGAGCAACGAGCGCTACCTGCGTGCCAACGCCGAGATGCTGCTCGCGCGCAAGCATCTGTGACGCTCGCAAACCCGACTCCGGTGACGCTCGCAAGCCCGACTCCGCGCCATGTCTGGCACTGAGCCCAATGTCTGACGGCGCACCCAGCGCCGGTGGGCAGCCGCGGCTCGCGTTCGTCTATCACCCGCGCTCATTCGGCACCATGGCCATCGCCGAAGCCGCCGACGGGATCTGTCAGCTGATCTGGGTCATTGATACCAGCGACCCCGAGATCAGCTCGATGGCGCGCCTGCTGCGCCGCCTAGGAGACGTGGTCGACGTCGCCGGCCTTTCGCTCGGGGACGCCGCCGCCGCGATCGCCGCCGCGCGACCCGATGGGATCCTCGCGCTCGCCGACAGCCTGCTGCTGTGGACCGCGCGCATCGCCGACCGGCTCAAGCTCCCGTTCCTCAGCCCGGAGATCGCCGGGCGGCTCACCGACAAGCACGAGCAGCGCCTCGCGCTGCAGCGGGCCGGTGTGCCCGTCCCCGGGTTCTGGCCGGTCCCCGACCGCGATCGCCAAGCTGACGGCGACGCCTGGGAGGCGTTCGAGCACGCGGTGAGCTTCCCCGCGATCCTCAAGCCGCGGCGCGGCGAAGGCAGCAGAGACGTCGTGCGGGTCGACTCCCTCGATGAGCTCCACGCACAACTCGCCGATGTCGTCGCTGCAGGAGCGTCCGCGGCCACCGACGGCGCATCCGCGGTCGCTGATGAGAGACCCGCTGGCACCGATGGCACAGCGGCACCCGCAAGCGACGAGCTGGTGCTGGAGGAGTACCTGCGCGATCGGCCCGAGGCCGCCGGCCAGCCGTTCGCCGACTACGTATCCGTGGAGAGCGTCGTCAGCGACGGTCACGTCAGTCACCTCGCCATCACCGGTCGCTTCCCGCCCGCGCAGCCGTTCCGCGAGACCGGCTTCTTCATCCCCTGCGCGTTTGACCAGGACCAGTGCGCCGCCATTGCCGAGATGGCCACCGCCGCCGTTCAGGCAATCGGTCTCCAGCGAGGCGCTCTGCACACAGAGGTCAAGCTCACCCCCGATGGTCCGCGTGTGATCGAGGTCAACGGGCGTATCGGCGGCGGCGTGCCCGAGATGCTCATCGACGCCACCGGCGTTGAGTTCCTGCCGATGGCGATTCGCATTGCGCTGGGCGAGCAGATCGTGTTCGACTCGATGCCCGCGTGCACCCAGATCGGCTACCTGCTGTATGTGCAGGCGCCGTCCAGCATGCACACGATCACCGCCGTACAGGGGCTCGACGAGCTGCGCGTGCGCCCCGGCGTAGAGGAAGTCGTGCTCAATCGCGGGCCCGGCCGCAGCGTCGACTGGCGCGCCGGCAACCACGGTCACGTATTTTCCGTGCGTGGGTCGGTCGCCAGCCATCAGCAGCTGCGCTCGATCGAGCAACACGCTACGCGTGAGGTCCAGATCCAGGGTGCCTAGCGATCGACACAGAACCAGCGCCCAGTGCAGAGCCAGAACTTGCGCCCGGCGCGAAGGCCCCCGGCGCAAATGGTCCAAGGGTGTCGCTATCTGTGTGCTCGCCAGCTTCCTCTTCGCCGGCTGCGGCTCCGCCACCAAGTCGACTGCTTCCACGGCTCATTCGCCCGCGTCCACGGCAGCCGCCTCCCACTCCCAGCCCACGGCCACCAAGGCCCAGACGATCGACGGCTACCAGGCGATCGACGCCACCGTCTCCACAGCCACCGGCGGCACGCGCTCCTACATCGTCTTTCCCCCGCCCAGCGGTGCCAAGCAAAGCCCGCTCGTGCTCGTCTACCACGGCGCGCTCGCAACAGCCGAAGGGACGGTCCAGGAAACCGACTTCGTCCAGCTTGCCCAGAAGGACGGCTACGTCGTCGCCTTCCTGCAGGGATACGGCGACACCTGGAACGAGGGTGCAGGCAACACGCCCGCCCACGCAGCCGGCGTCAACGACGTCGAATTCACCTCCGCCGTGCTCAGCCAGATCGAGAGCCGCTACTCGATCGATCGCACCCGCGTCGCCGCCGCCGGCTTCTCCAACGGCGCGCTGCTCGCCGATCTGCTCGGCTGCCAACTCGCCGGCAAGCTGACGCTGATCGCGCCCGTCGCCGGTCCGCTCCCCGTCTCTGTCTCGCCCACCTGTCGACCCGCGCGCCCCATCTCCGTGCTCGCCTTCCACGGCACCGCCGATCAGTCGATCCCCTATGGCGGCGGCCACTTCGAAGGCATCGGCGGTGGCACAACCGTGCTCTCCGCGCCCGAAAGCGCCGCGCGCTGGGCCGCCCTTGACCACTGTAGCCACAGCCGCCAGAGCACCGAAAGCGCGCTCGCGACCGTGCTCACCACCTACTCGCTCTGCCGCCAGCACGTCGTCGTGCAGCTGCGTTCACTGCAGGGCGCCGGTCATGGCTGGCCGTCGGACGTGGGCGTGCTCGTCGCGGAATTCCTGCACCAGCATCCCCGTGCGGTCGCGAAGTAGCGGCTCGCACGCCCGAACTTCCGTGGCGACTGTAGAAACCGCCCAAACCGCCGATACTCCAAACATGAACACGGAGATCCGCAAGCTCATCGCCGACCACGCCCGCCTCGCTGTGGACGTCAGCACCCTTGCCGACGACGCCAGCCTGTATGAGGCAGGCATGACCTCGCACGCCACCGTCAACCTGATGCTCGCCCTCGAGGCCAGCTTCGACGTCGAGTTCCCCGACAGCATGCTCAAGCGCAGCGTGTTCGAAAGCGTCACCGCGATCGCCGGCGCACTGGGCGAGCTGCAGCAGGCGTGATGGCCGACTATCGGCCGGGCACGCCCGAGCAGGCCGCGTTCCTTGCCGAGCTGATCGATCGACGGCTGCTGTTAGCGACCAGCGTCGCCGGCCTGTACGGGCGCGGACAAGGCTTCGAGGAGGTGTTCCAGTGCATCAGCCAGCTCGTCACCCGCGCCGGCGCCGGCGAGAGCCCCGAGCAGATGCGCTTTCCGCCGCTGCTGCCCCGCCACGACCTCGAGACCGTCGGCTACCTCAAGAGCTTCCCCCACCTCGCCGGCAGCATCTTCGCCTTCGACGGCAGCGAACAGCAGGCCGGCGAGCAGTACGAGCGCGCCTGCCGGCACGAGGACTGGAGCGAGTTCCAGTCGATGACCGAGCT
Organism: Solirubrobacteraceae bacterium; assembly: GCA_035487855.1. Classification (GTDB taxonomy): domain Bacteria; phylum Actinomycetota; class Thermoleophilia; order Solirubrobacterales; family Solirubrobacteraceae; genus Palsa-744. The sequence goes on along the minus strand of DATHLT010000052.1, from coordinate 28,213 downwards.
CGTGCTCACGCCCGCCGCCTGCTACCCCGTTTATCCACAGATTGCTTCACGCGGCACACTCGCCCCCGGCGGCGTCACCGTCGATGCCGGCGCCGGCTACGTGTTCCGTCACGAGCCCTCAGGCGACCCCGCGCGCATGCAGATGTTCCACCAGCGCGAGATCGTGCGCATCGGCGAGCCCGACACCGTCCTCGCCTGGCGCAACCTGTGGCGCGAGCGCGCCATCACGCTCCTGCGCGACGTCGGGCTCGACGCGCAGTTCGCCGTCGCCACCGACCCCTTCTTCGGGCGTGCCGGGCGCATGCTCGCCGCCAGCCAACGCGAGCAGGAGCTCAAGTTCGAGGTCGTCGTTCCCATCGCCGGCCCCGAGCCCACCGCCGTCGCCTCGTTCAACTACCACCAGGATCACTTCACCGCCGCCTACCGCATCGAGTTCGAGGACGGCGCCGTCGCTCACACAGCCTGTCTCGGCTTCGGCCTCGAGCGCATCACACTCGCCCTGTTTCGTGCCCATGGATTCGATCGTCAGACGTGGCCTGAGGCGGTGCGCAGTCGTCTGTCGGCAGCGTGAGCGGCGCGACCGCGTAGTTGCTCGAGCTCCCCCTGCAACAGCCCGTCGATCAGCTCTCGCGCCTGCTCCTGCATCTCTAGCGGACGCAGCGTGTGCATATCGCCCGGGACGTCGATGTGCACGAGCGACACGTTCGGCCACCGCTCCAGACGCTCCAGCCGGCCCGCTTTGAGCAGCTCCCCGTAGTGGCGCTCTTCGCCAGCGAACAAGATCAACGCCCGCTTGTCCTGCTCCAGCAGACGATCGAATGCCTCCGTGATCTCGTTGCTGTCCGCCGCGGCGCCCGGTTTGAACAGACGCCACGCGCGGCCTCCAAGCTTGCGCAGAAACGCGGTGAGGATCAAGCGCAGCGCCCGCAAATGCGACGCCGGCGAGACCTCGCCGCGCAGCACACGCGCCCACGTCTCGCGCGCAAACAGCCTCGGTGCGAGCCCGCGGCTCTGGCCAATCGCGTTGGACAAACCTCCGTCGTACACGAGATATCCCGCGTTCAGCACCGCCGCAGCAGAGACACGGGGATCGTCCTGCGCCACGCTCAGCGCCCAGTGCGCGCCCGCGCACAGCCCTCCCAGCAGAAAGCGTGGCGGGAGGCCCCGCGCCTGCAGCACGTCCAGCACCGTACGTACCTGTTCCAGGTATGCGCCCGTGTAATAGCTGCGCACGTCAAGCAGCGCACGCGAGTCGCCCTCCGCGTCCCCGATCGCCGTCAGGTCGATACGCACCGTCGGTACCCCCAGAGCCGCCCAGCGCCGCGCCGTCTCCACCCACATCCGATTCGGTCCGATGCGCCGCTGCGGCCCAGCGTTCAACCACACCGCGCACAGATCCACCGCCGGCCCCAGCGGCTCGGTGAGGATCCCTACCGGATCCCCCAGCGGATGTGAGATCACGATCGGCGTCTCGCGCACCCGCTCGCCGCCTCCCATCACGATCTCTACACAGCTGTCCGCCACGCGCACACCTGACGGCGGGCTTGCCGCGTTCCCCGCGGCCGCTGCGCCCCCATCAACAATCCACGCAGCCACCTTCTCAAACACTCCATACGCGCTCACAGCGTGCGGCAACTCCGCCATCATCATCGCCCCATAGCCATCCCCCGAGCTGACCGTCACCTGCGCCCCGCTGGCCTCGATCGCCGTGCGCAGCCGCGCGTCTACCGCGAACCCATCGCGCTCGAGCATCAACACGCAGGCCGACTTCAGGTTCTTCGTCTCCAACTCCGCCAGGTCGAGTTCGTCCAGTTCCCGCTGCGTGTCGCCGCTCAGCACATAGCCCGCCACCACCAGCGAGCCGTCGTCTGAGCTCTCCACCGTCGAAGGCGGCGGTGCCTCCTGCTCGCCGCCGCGTGGATGCTCCATGTAGGAGAACGCCCGCAGCTCGCGCACGTGCCTGCGTCCGCGGCTGCACACCCCCCACAGCACCAGGTCATCCACAGGCGCGCCCAGCGCCGCAGCCCGATACGCGATCGCGCCGCCAATGCCAATTCCGATCGCCAGGATCCGATGCGACGGGTACGCGCTCGACAGCCAGCGCGCCGACGCGCCCACCGCGTCCGTCCACGCGCGCACGCGCTCTCGGTCGCGTGGCCCACCCGGGCTATCGCCGCTGCCCGGGAAGTCGATCCGCAGTACCGGGATGCCTTCCGCCGCCAGCGACGACGCCCACTCCAGTCGGCCCCTGTACGAGCACATGTCCTCCCACCCGAACGGCGGGCACATGATCACCGCCACGCCGCGTGCCGGTCCGTGCGCGTCGTGCAGCGTCGCGAAGAACGTCTCGTCTTGCTCAGCTATGTAAAACGGCTGCAGCAAAGGGGGGGACTGGCTCATGCCCCCGTATTCTGACTGCTAGCTCTCTCCCGCGGAAATCGGACTTGGCCATCCCCCGTTGCCAGCCAGGTCCGATATCCGCTAGACGTGGACCGTCCGGTGTGCGAGTGTGACCGCGTGATCTTCGACTCCGACCGATTCTGGCAAGCGATTGAGGCCGCCGACCCGCGCTTCGACGGCTGGGTCTTCTGCGGTGTCACCAGCACCGGCATCTACTGCCGCCCCAGCTGCCCCGCGCGTACCCCCAAACGCGAGAACGTGCGCTTCTACGCCTCCGCCGCCGCCGCCCAGGCCGCAGGCTTTCGTGCCTGCAAGCGCTGCCGTCCAGACGCCACGCCCGGCTCTCCCGCATGGGACGTTCGCGCTGACCTCGTCGGGCGCGCGATGCGGCTGATCGCCGACGGCGTCGTCGACCGCGAGGGCGTGCGCGGTCTCGCCGCGCGCTTGGGCTACACCGAGCGCCACATCCACCGACGGCTCCTCGACGCCGTCGGTGCCGGTCCCCTAGCCCTCGCCCGCGCCCAGCGCGCGCAGACCGCCAGAATCCTGCTCGAGACGACCGCCATGCCGATCACCGGCGTCGCGTTCGCAGCCGGCTTTCAAAGCGTCCGCCAGTTCAACGCGACCATCCAGGAGATCTTCGCCGCCACGCCCACCGCGCTGCGCGTCGGCGCGCGTCGACACGGGCAAGCGGAGGACAGCGGCGCGCTGTCGCTGCGACTGCCCTACCGCGCCCCGCTCGATGCCGAGGGGCTGATCGCCTTTCTCGCCATGCGCTGCGTGCCCGGCGTCGAGGAAGTCCGCGACGGTGCATACAGGCGCGCCATCAGCCTGCCCCACGGCGGCGGCACGCTCGAGCTGCGCCCCGCCGATGGCCACATCCATGCGCGCTACTGGCTCGACGACGTCCGTGACCTCGGCGCCGCCATGCAGCGCTCGCGTGGCCTGCTCGACCTCGACTCCGATCCCCACGCGGTTGCAGAGACGCTCGGCAGCGACGCACTGCTCGGCGCGTCCGTACGCGAGGCCCCAGGCAGACGCGTGCCCGGACACGTCGACGCGCACGAGCTCGCCGTGCGTGCCGTGCTCGGACAGCAAGTCTCCGTCGCCGGCGCATGCACGCTCGCCGGCCGGCTCGTCGTCGCCTACGGCCAGCCGCTCACGCGGCCGCTCGGCACGATCACACACCGCTTTCCCACCGCGCACGCACTCGCCGCCGTGGACCCACAGCGCCTGGGCATGCCGCGTGCCGGCGCCGACCCACAGCGCCTGGGCATGCCACGCGCACGTGCCCGCGCGCTCAGCGGCCTCGCCAAGGCGCTCGCCGACGGCCAACTGGTGTTGGACGTCGGCGTTGCCCGCGACGACGCGCGCAGTCAGCTGCTCGCGCTGCCTGGCATCGGGCCGTGGACCAGCGAGTACATCGCCATGCGCGCGCTGCGCGACCCCGACGCCTACCTGCCCACCGACCTCGGCGTCCGTCGTGCGCTCGAAGCGCTCGGACACGACGGCCGGCCAGCCGCCGCGCAGGCCGTCGCACAGCGCTGGCGGCCGTACCGCGCGTACGCCGTACAGCACCTGTGGGCGTCGCTGCACGCGCCCCAGCCGACCATCCGAACCTCGCCACAGCAAGCCGCCCGAACGTCGAAGCCGCCCAGCGCCGCGACCCCCGTCGCAGCATGACCCACAAGGAGAGCGATCTCATGCCAGCCGCCGCCACCAACACGGCCATCGCCAGCAACGCGACCAACACCATCACCATCGTCAACGCGACCGACTCGACCACGCCACTGCAGTACGCGCTCGAGGACTCTCCCATCGGGTCGCTGCTGCTCGTCGGCGACGAACAGGCGCTGCATGGTCTCTACATGCAGGACGGCCGCAAGCCCAAGCAGATCGATTCGCGCTGGCAGCGATCGACGAGCTGCTTTGCCGACGTGAAAGCGCAGCTGCGTAAGTACTTCGCCGGCCAGCGCCACGCCTTCGAGCTCGAACTCGCCATGGCAGGCACGCCGTTCGAGCTGCGCGTGTGGAGCGCGCTCGCCGAGATCCCCTACGGCGAGACGTGTAGCTACGGCCAGCTCGCGCGCACGCTCGGCCAGCCCTCCGCCGCCCGCGCGGTCGGCCTCGCCAACGGGCGCAACCCGATCTCCGTCGTCGTTCCCTGCCACCGTGTGATCGGCGCCAACGGCACGCTCACCGGTTACGGCGGCGGGCTCGAGCGCAAGCGCATCTTGCTCGAGCTGGAGGGCGCGCAGGCGCAGCTGCGGATCTAGCCGCACGCTCTTCGCAAAGCGCGCAAGTCGTCACGCACGCCGTCACGCGAAACGCGCACACCGTCACAAAAGCAACGCCTCAAGCCAATTACATGGTGATGGCTTCCCGCGAGCACGACCAGCAGGCGCTACTCATTGCCGCCGCGGCCGACGCCCAGGCGTTTGCCGCGTTCTACCGAGAGTTCGAGCGCCCAGTGCTGGGCTTCTTCATGCGTGCCACCGGCCGCGCTGAGCTCGCTGCGGACCTCGCCGCCGAGACGTTCGCCTGCGCGCTCGAGTCGATCGACGGCTACGACCCCGAGCGGGGCCGCGCTGAGCACTGGCTGTTCGGTATCGCCCGCAATGTGCTCGGTTCGAGCTACCGCCGCGGCCGCGTCGAGGCGGATGCGCGGCGGCGCCTCGGCTTGCCGCCGCTGTTGCTTGACGACCACGCCACCGACACGATCGCGCGGCTCGCCGCAAGCGAGCAGTACGCGACGCTCGCGCTCGCCGGCTTGCCCGCAGATCAGCAACACGCAATTCACGCGCACGTCGTGCAGGAGCGCGACTACGCGGACCTCGCCCGTGAGCTGTGCTGCTCAGAGGCAGTCGTACGACAGCGCGTCAGCCGCGGGCTGCGAACCCTACGAGCCAGATTGGCAGGTGAGCGATGAGCATCCTCCCGCAACTCGAGCACGACCTCTGCGCCGCGGCCGAACGACGGCTTGCGCCCACGCCCGCGTCTAGGCCCACGCCAACCGCGAGTGGCTCGTGGCGCTCAAGGCGCCGCATCGTGCTGTCGCTTGCGATCGCAGCCGTCGCGCTGATGGGCGCAGGCGGCGGCGCGCTGCTGTTCGCGCCCGGTAAGCCGCTGCCGCCCGCATACGAGCTCCCACCGATGTCGACCGCCGGGCTCGGCCGCCCGCTTGCCCCGAGTCTCGCCGTGCTAGGGCTGCGGGTCGCCGACCCTGCCGGCGGCCCAGCGTGGGGCATGCGCGTGATCCGCACCACGCGCGGACTGGCGTGTATCCAGGCGGGACGGGTGGTGGACGGCCAGCTCGGCGGTCTCGGCATCGGCTACGCGTTCAAGGGCGACCGTCGCTTTCACCCATTCGCGCCGGCTGATGCCGTCAGCGAGGATTCGTGCGCGACGCTCGCAGCCAACGGCCTCGCATTTCAGCCTGGCGCGCCCGCGATCGTGACTGCCGACGGCCTACCGCTAGCGGGCGAAAACCTGTGGCCATACGAGCGCGTGCACTGCGACCTCCCCGGCCAAGAAGACTGGGGCGTGCGCTGCCCCCAGGCCGACCTGCGCGAGGTCGCCGTCGGCATGCTCGGCCCAGACGCGGCGAGCGTCCGCGTGAGCGTGTCCGGTAGGCAATTCACCGTCAAGCCGTACGGCCCGGACGGCGTGTATCTGATCGTCCTGCCCGCACCGCCCAACAGCAACACCAGCTCCGGGCTGTATGCCTACGTGCACCACCTGCTCGTGCGTCGCCCCGCCCTAGCGGTGCTGAGCGTCATCTACAAAGATGGATCGAGCTGCCGGATCCCCGCACAGACGCAGCGCCAGACGTGTACTCCCAAGGGTCTCGTCATCTCCACCGCGGTGCCCAGTGCCGCGAAGATGCGCGCCACGCTGCACGTGAACTATCGCGCCTCGCTGCCATACAGCCCGCCGCTGTCAGTGACTGGGCCTGGTGGTCGCACGTTCCATTCCTCCCTTCACCCCTCGGAAAAACCCGGACCGGGGCTGATGATCGACTTCACCGCGCCAGCGCCAGCGCCGAATATCTCAAGCGGTTATGACGTGGAGTTGCAGCCGCAGGCGCGCGCCGGCTGTTCCACACCGGCTCTGATCCTCTCCCAGCCGACACAGCAAACGCTCGCAGCCGGGCAGCGCGTACAGATCGCTGTCTCGACACCAAGTAGCTGTCGCACCACATACCACGGGCGTGTTTTCTTCGTTGGATCGTCCGGCAGCTACAGCGAAGCCAGGACCTCCGAGCACTCAGGCGAAGGCCCGCTGTACGAGGTGATCGCAGGGCTATTCACCGGCGCGCGGCGCTCATCTGCGCCCGGTGTCACGGTGGGACGCTTTGATGTCTCCATACCTGCCGATGCGTAATCCTGCGTCGATCGGGGTACACCCGTGCAGGAGCTACGTAAATGGCGGCAGCAGGCACTCACGAAATCACGCAGCTGACGGAGCTGACGTTGGGCTTTCCCGCCGAGCGCCAGTCTCCCGGACGCGCCCGGCGCCTGATCGCCTGTGAGTTGCGGCGTTGGGGCCATCACGAGGCGCTGGTGGACGACGCGGTGCTGGTCGTGAGCGAGCTCGCTAGCAACGCGGTGATCCACGCTGGCTCGCCGTTCACCGTGAGCATTCAGTCCCGAGACTCGCTACTACGGATCGCTGTGCGCGATGCAGCCCCGGTTCCTGCCGGCACCAATGGCGACCGCGGCCTACTCGTGCGTGCACCGCACGGTCTCGCCGTGGTCCAGGCGCTCGCGGATCAATGGGGGGTTGAGCTTGCCGATGGCGACGGCATTGGCAAAATCGTCTGGGCTGAGCTGCGCGTCGCTTGACGGCCGGCGATGCCGCCGGGTACCTACGCCGCGTCAGGCCAGTTGGCCTCGCCCATCACGCCGTCGCCATCCTCTGGCTTGGGGCCTCCGATCGCGATCAGCTCGAGTCCATCCGGGCCCGCCTCGAAGGCACGTACCACCTCGGGAGCGACGCGCAGGACGTCCCACTGGCTGAGCTCATGGAGCTCGCCGTCGAGCAGGACGCGGCCGGACCCTGAGACAACCACATATGCCTCCTCCTGCTCACGGTGGCTGTGGGCGAAGGGGCTGCGCAGGTTGGACGTGTAACGAAAGAGGCTAACGCCGAGGTCGCGTGAATCCAGGTGCTTGCGCCCGAAGCGCCCCTCGATCCCAGGTGCGCGATCACCGACTGAATCCTCCACCTTCAACAGGTTCACTACCGAAAAGCTGGGCATCGATTCTCCTCTTTATGAGCGGGCAGGTGTTGAGCAGGGTGCGCGGTGAGCCTAACCGGTACCGTTCGGCGGGAACTATGGCAGCCGGCGGCAATGTCACAAGCAGGCAACCGCGGAACCTGATTCTCGCCGCGATGATCTTCGCGGTCGCGATGACGTTCATCGATCAGACGATCGTGTCGATCGCGGCGCCGCAGATCCGCAGAGAACTCAACCTGACGAGCACGGATGTGCAATGGGCGATCAACGCCTATCTGCTGTCGCTGGCAGCACTGTTTGCGTTCGGTGGCCGTGTTGCGGACACGGTTGGTCACCGCAAGATGGTGACGCTCGGTGTGACCCTGTTCGCAGCGGCGTCGGCGATGTGCGGGCTGACGCCAAAGGGAAGCCTCGCGGAGGCGTGGATCGTGGCGTTCCGCGTCCTCCAGGGTGCGGGCGGGGCGATCATGTTCCCGGCGGCGCTGGCGATCGTGGTGCAGACGTTTGAGCTGCGCGAACGCGGCCGGGCGCTTGCGATCTTCTTCGGCATCGCTGGTGGGCTCACCGCGATCGGCCCGATCCTTGGCGGCTACCTGACGCAGTGGACGTGGCGGGCGATCTTCTGGGTGAACATCCCCGTGGCGCTAGTGGCGCTGATCCTGATCTTCCTGGCCAAGCCACAAACGGTGCACCGCCCGGCGCGGATGGACTACAGGGGCCTCGGGCTGATCGCTGCGGGCGTGGCGCTGAGCGTGTTTGGCTTCCAGCAGTCGGCTGTGTGGGGCTGGGGTAACCCCGCCACCGCAGGCAGCATCGCCGTGGGGGCGGTGTTGCTGGTGGTGTTCTACTTCGTTGAGATGGGCACCGACTCGCCGTTGATCGAGGTGAGCATCTTCCGCATCCGGCCGTTCCTGGTGGAGAACATGGTGCTGGGCATCACGATGCTGGTGTTCATCCCCGTGTTCTTCTTTGCCAGCGAGTACGCCCAGGTGTCGCTCGGCAAGACGCCCTCGCAAGCGGGGCTCGTGCTGCTGTATTTCTTTATCGGCTTTGTCATTGCGGCGCAGATCGGTGGGCGCATGCTAGACCGCGTGGGCGCCAAGCGCCCGGTGGTGATCGGTTGTGTACTCGGCGCTGTGGGCTTCTGGCTGTGGGGCGGCAAGGTCACGGGCCTCGACTTGGGCTCGCAGGAGATCGACATCATCCTCGCGGGTGCCGGCATGGGCTTCATGCTCGGCCCTGCGAGCACCGACGCGGTCAACCGTGCCTCGCGCCTCTCCTATGGCGAGGCGACGGGCATCACCCAGACGGTGCGCAACTACGCGGCGAGTCTCGGTCTTGCGATCCTCGGCACGGTTGTCGTCTCGCAGACGCGCTCGCGTGTGACCTCATCGCTGCTGGCGCTCCACGTTCCGAGCGCGCGGGCGCACGCGGAGGCGGCCAAGCTGGCGCAGTCCCAAGGCGGCAACGGCAGCACCGCGTCGATCCCGCACTTCGTGCGGCTGGACTTCGCCTACGCCACCCGTTCGGTCCTGTATGTGATGGCAGCGATCATGGCTGCGGCGGCGGTTACGGCATTCGTCGGCCTGCGCGCCGGAGTGCAGGATGAGGCGCCAGCGGGCGACGGCTCAGCGCAGACGTGACGTGAGTTGAAGGCCTACTTTTGGCAATGCCCGGCGAACTCGGCGATCGAATGTGGCAACGCCGGCATGTTGTGCTTGTGCTGTTGCTAGAGCAAACCCATCCGCGAGGCTGATGTTCAAAGCGCGGTGTCGGGCTGCATCGCGAGCGATTGCGGGAGTAGGAGCCACCAGTTTGACTCCCAACGCGCTGAGCGCATCCACCGCGGTCTGCAATGTGTCCTCGTTCTCGGCTGGTCTGACGAGTGTCTCGGCATAGTTGATCAGCGAAAGCAGCAGTGTTGTGCCGTCTCTCGCTAGTGCCTTCACCGCTTTGGACGCCTCAGGATGGTGAGGGTCTCGGCGGTCCAAAGCTGCGATTACAACGTCGGTGTCGAGTACGCAGCCGTTCACGCTCGCTCCCCGGAGCGCAGCCTCTCCAGGTAGCCGGGCTCATACAAGCCATCGAACACCCCCAGAGCAGCGTCGGCATCCCTGCTGACGCGCCGCACGACGATTCGATCCGTGCCCTCGGCTTCGATCGTTACCTCATCGCCGCCCTTGAGCCCGGTGCTCTCCAATGCCGTCACCGGCAAGGTGACTTGATGCTTGCTTGAAATACGTGGCATGCCTTTACTTTATCGTAAAGCAATCCATCAAACGCTCGGCCGAGCCCCGGCCCCAGCAAGCGCAGCCAGGAACGCCACGCGCGCCGTGGCATCGCAGTGCTCCCCTTCGAGCGCCTCGATCCCCGCATCCGGATCTGCCCCCGCGAGGAAATCTCGCCCTGGCGCGCACACGGGCCCGAGCGCCGATCGTTCGTCCCACGGCTCGCCCGGGACAGTCACGTCCAGGCTCACCCGCTTTCCTTCGAGGGCGATTGAGAGATAGCGATGCACGTCGATCAGCCCCTCGTCGGGCACCGTGGCGGCGATCTCTGGGCCGTATAGCTCGAACGCGCGCTGATGATCGAGCCGATACACCCGGTGCACGAGCACCGGTTCGGTCATGGGGAAGCGCTGCGCGAGCACTTGCCCCAGGAACAGATGCTTTGCGGCGCTCGTGCCGCGTGCCTCCAGCAGCATGCTTTCAACGGTCCGCTCGCTCGGTAGGCCGTACGGCATCGCCCGCATCGCTTCCACCAGTTCCACCAGCGAGCTGTTAGCGCGGAACAGCGGTCCCAGAGCAGCGCGCTGGCCCTCGCTCAGATGCGGCCACAGAGCCTCGTAGCCAACGAAGTTGAACATCTTTACTCCGCGTTGCAGTGGCTGCGGCGCTCCGAGCAGGCGGTTGGTGCCTACGCCAAACGGTGGTGCGTCCCCAAACGCGATCTCACCAAAGCCTGCGTGCTCGAAGGTCTCGCGAATCTGTGGCACGAGGTCCGGCGCGCGGCGGTGGCGGGTCCAGATGACAGCTGCCTCTGGTGCGCACAACTGCCCCAGATGGGCGATCGTGTTGGCGATGTCGTCTGCCGCCACGTTGCCGAACACGCCGCAGATCAGGATCACATTGGCCGGCACCGCACCCGCATAGGCATCCGTCAGCGAAGCGTCGCCGGCGATCACTTCCATCGCGTCTAGGCCGATCGCGCCGGCAGCCGCGCGCGCGAGCTGCACGTTCTGCTCGTCAAGCTCAACCAGCCTCGCGCTCACGTCCTCGCGCCGGGGATGGTCGGTCAGCACGCCAATGATGTCGTGCCCCTGTCCCGCGCATACGCTGATCGCGCGGATCGGGCCGGGCGGTGCCTGGTCGAGCGCCGCGCGCAGCTGGGACTGAACAAGCGCCAGACGCCGGCCCAATTCAGAGTCGGGGTCCTCGTAGCCCTCGTGCCACGCCCGCCAGTCCACGGACATTTGCGGTGCGCTACCGGCGCCGGTCATCGCACGACCTTACAGACGGTCCAGGCGCCCGGAGCCGATATCGTCGCGCGGGTGGACTCCAGCAAGGCCGATCGTTTTCTCGAGCTCCATCGACAGGAGCAGCCACTGCTGTTGGCCAACGCTTGGGACGTCGGCTCCGCGCGGCTGCTCGAGTCGCTCGGCTTCCAGGCGCTCGCCACCACGAGCAGTGGCTATTCGGCGAGCGTTGGCAGACTCGACTACTCGCTCAGCCGCGAGGAGGCACTCGCGCACGCGGCCGCGCTTGTCGCGGCGACCGATGTGCCCGTGTCAGCTGACTTCGAGGACGGCTTTGCCGCGGACCCCGACGGTGTCGCCGAGACGGTGCGTCTCGCGCTCGGTGTCGGTCTCGCGGGTTGCTCGGTCGAGGACTGGAGTGCCTCCAAAGGGTGCCTCTATGACACCGACGCTGCCGCCGAGCGTGTGGCGGCAGCAGCGCAAGCGGCACACGCCGGGACAGACCATCTCGTGCTCACCGCTCGTGCCGAGAACTACCTGCGCGGTAACCCCGATCTAAGCGACACGATCGCCCGCTTGCAGGCATACCAGCAGGCTGGCGCCGACGTTCTGTATGCGCCCGGCCTCCATAGTCCAGCGGAGCTTCGCGAGCTGGTGGCGGCGCTCGAGCTGCCGATCAACGTGCTCGTTCGGCCGGGGGCGCCCTCCGTCTCAGAGCTAGCTGCCCTGGGCGTCAAGCGCGTCTCGGTCGGAGGGGCTTTTGCGTTCGCTGCATTCGGAGCGCTCACAAACGCGGCGAACGAGCTGCTGCATGACGGCACCTATGGCTTTCTGGAGTTGGCCAGCGATGGCTCCAAGCAGGTGCGCACCGCGTTCGCCGACTGAGCAGCGCCTAGCCAGAGCTCAGCTGGCGCCTACCGTAGCCGGCTCGCCGCTGCTTCGACTTTGCGCCGGCAGCGTCAGCCGCGCGGCCAGCGGCAGCCCGAACAGCGACACGCCGGCCATCGCCAGGAACGCCGCGAGCGGATGGTGAACGAGGATCTGCACGATCAGCGCGACCACCAGGCCGCCAAGGTTGCCGGCCATCCACACGATCGCCCCGGCGGTGCCTGCCGCGGCGCCCGCAAGCTGCTCGGCTGCGGTGAGGATCACGGGCAGCGCCGGTAGCAGCACCGCCCCCATTGCCACCAACGCAAGCGCGCGTACCCCGAGCCACGGCGCCACTCCCAGTACTGCACAGCCGGCGCAAGCGACGAGCACCACCGTGCGCATGAAGCCACGTTCGCCGTGTCTGCGCGCGACCAGCGGTGGTAGCACCGCGCAGCCGATCACGCCAGCGATCACCATGCCCACGAGCAGCCCGCCAGACGCCGCTTCGGAGACCCCGGATGGGTGCAGCAGCGTCTGTAGCCACGTGGCCAGCGCGACGAAGATGCCAAAGCCGAGGAACACGAGGCCGCACAGCGTCCGCATCGGCGGTAGATCCCACAGCGCGCGCGCCGCACTGCCCTCGATCGCGGCGTGCTCGCCGCTCTGGAGTCCTGGCGCGCGCAGCAACAGCGCGAGCACCACAGCTGGGATCACCGCCAGCACCGCCTCCAGCACGAGCAGCCGCTCGAGTGCTCCGTGGGCGCCGACGGTTGGTCCCAACAGCAGCGCCACAAGCATCCCCACGAAGCTGCCTGCCGAGCCGACCGCGATGCCGCTGGCACGCTGGTCGAACGGCAGGTACTCGCCCGCCAGCTTGCTCACCGCGCTCAGCACCACCGGTTGGGCCACAGCCACCATTACCTGCCCGGCCATTGCCCACGCGAACGTCTCGCTGCCAAGTCGCACGAGGCCACCGAGCGCGACCAGCGCGCCACCTGCGGCCAGCGCCGGGCGAAACCAACGGTCGAGCAGGATCCCTGCGGGTATCGCCAGTGCCACATACAGCAGCGGAAAGATCTCCGCTAGCCAGCCCACGGCGCTCACGGAGACGCCATAGCGCTTGGCTGTCTCGGTAGTGATTGCCGCATACGTCAACCACAGAACCTGGGTTGCCGCGCAGACAAGCCCGTAGGCGACGATCACCCGCCAGCCGTTTGCCTTCATGGAGTCCGCTCGCCGGCGTCGTGCTCGCGCTGCTCGCGAAACACGCCTTCGATCATGTCGATCAGGGTGGCGCGGATCTCGGCACGTTTGAGGCCAAGGTCGTTTACGAACAGCCACCACGTCTGCACGTCGCAGAGCGCGATCAGCGCCGCCCGCCGGCGCTCGCGCGCCTGCTCGTCGAGATCCGCCAGCCAGGATCCGAATACGTACTCGACCCACTCGTAGTGGACTTGGCGGGCGGCTTGCGAGAGCTTGGCAAGCAGGGGTGGTCCTTCGTGCAGCCACGCGCCGATGCGCAGGGAGCGCGCGCCCCATGCCTCGTAGTGGTCGAGCAGGTTGTCCACAGCGGCGCCGACGTCATCGCGCGGCGCGCTCCAGCGCTCGTCGTGAACCTGCGAGTAGCTGCGGATCAGCGCCTTCAGCAACAGCCCCTCCTTCGAGCCGAAGTGGCGCAACAGCGTCTGCTTGGTGACGCCTGCGCGTGCTGCCAGCGCCTCGAGCGAGGTCTTCTGCCAGCGGCCCGCGTAGAACTCCTCATCGGCGGCATCGAGCAGCGCTTGCTGCGTGCGCTGCTGGCTCTCCGCGCGCGCGCTCTTGTTGTATGGACGACGGTCGCTCACGCTCAGTCCTGCAATGCGAGCGACGCCGGGACTGACGCTGCGAAGTAGCCGGGGATCGCGAGGATTGCCGCCGCGCCTGCGATCACCAGCGCGAGGCTGCGCAATGCCGTCAGCGCTGGCAGCGAGTACACGACAGGGAAATTGACCACGTCTGCGAGCGCACGATCGGCCAGCTGCTGGCCGTAAAGCCCAAAGACGGCGCCCATCGCGCAGCCCACGCCGAGCAGCAGCACGCTCTCTAGCAGCATCGTTTGCCACAGCTCGGTCTGCGGTAGCCCCTCGAGCTTGAGCTTGGCCAGGCGGGGGCGTCGCTGCCAGATCATTGCGCCCATCGCCGCCGCCATCGCGAGCACGGCCGCGATCAGGATCAGCGTTGCGATTTCTGTGAGGCTCGCCAGCGCCTGGTGGCCGAGCTTGCTTTGCTGGGCGGCATGCTGCGCGGCGCTCTGCACGCTCAGCCCCGATTGGGCCGCGGCGCCGAGAGCGTGGCGGATCTCGCCAGCTGCTTGCGCGGGGGTCGTCCCCGGATCGAGCAGGATGCTGTAGGCGCTCACCTGGATGCTGTCCCAGGCGCGCGCGTAATCGGAGGCGTTCATGATCATTGCCCCTGGCGCCCAGCCGAGGTTGGTGGAAAGCGCCGCCACGCGAAAGCTCGTCGGGTTGGCGCTCGGTGGCGTGAACGCCTCGCCGATGGTGAGATGGTGTTCAGCGGCGACCGCCTTTGAGAGCACGAGCCAGCCTCCCCCGCGCACACGCTTGGTCGCCTGCTGGAGGTTGCCCTCTAGCAGCTGCCCGCCGGGTAGCAGCGGAGCGCTCTGGCTCGATGGAGCGATCACAAACAGGCGGCGCTGGCCGTAGTCGAGAAAGCCACTGCGATACAGGTGCACGGCTCGAACTCCCGGGAGGTGTTCGAGCTTGGCCTGGTCGGTGGGCGTGAACGCCGTGGTTTGCAGCAGGTTGTAGGAGCCGGCGGGACGGACCCAGACATCGGTGGACGCATTCGATTCGGCCGCTGCCGTTTCGAGTCCTGCGAGCAGATCCCCGTGTGCGCCCTGGATTGCCACGCTGCCAAACACGGCGATCGCCCCCGTCGCGGTGATCGCCAGCGCGCGTCCTGGGACGGCACTCAGCTCCATGCTCGCCACGTGCGGGACGATGCTAGTGATCCTGCGCGCGAGCCGCCGCACGAGCCAAAGGGTGGCGTGCAGCGCGATCGGCAGCATCAACAGCAGCGCACCCAGAAGCATCACCATCCCCGGGATCGCCGCATCCGGCGCGGCGTGCAGAATCGCTGTGGCAGCCACCAGGCACATGAGACCCGCGAGGCCCTGCCAGCGGCTTGCCCGCACGCTGCCGGGGCCGTGGAGTGGGCGCTGAGCGGCCAGCGGGTCACGGGACAGGATCCCGAGCAGCGGGCTGAGCACGGCGACGATTGCCGCGAGCATGCCGCCGCCGATCGAGATAGCGATTGTCTGCCAGTCGATGATCCGCGGTGAGCCGACCGTGAACGCCAGCGACAAGAACGCCGGATTGGAGTGCAGGAAGTGGATCGAGAGCTCGTCCCCAAGTGCCAGCCCGAGCACGGTCGCGCACACTCCCAGCATCAGGGCGTCGACCATCAGCACAGCGATCACCGTCTGCGGCGCGTATCCGTCGCGACGCAGATCGACGATCAGCCGTCGGCGCTGAGGAACGGTGAACAGGGCCGCGTTGAAGGCGAACAGGAATCCCACGAGCGCGCTGATCACCGCGAACAGCAGCGTGGACTGGTTGCTCACAGCTGCCGCCTTGGAAAACAGCTGTTCGTCGTAGTCGATCGGCTCGACGTTCAGGCGTCCTGCCGCGAGAGTTTCCAGCGCGTGCCTTACGTGCGCTTGCGCGCCTGGACTGGCCTGCACGAGGATACGGCTCACACGAGCGCTGACGCCCATCATTTCCTGCACTGTGAACAGCGGCGCGATCGCCAGTGGGCTTGCGATCAACGGGCCGATCTGACTTTCGTGCAGCCGTGCGTAAAGCGGTGCCTCGCCGGTGCGCCCGGCGAGCTGGAAGTTCACTTCTTGGCCGAACTTGCTTAGCCCGAGCTTCTCCGCGAGCGGCGCTGGCAGTACCACTGCGCCGATCCCTGCGAACGGCTTGAGGCTGAGGTGTCGTGTGAGCGTGCCGCCGAGCTCTGACAGGCTCGAGTCGACCCCGATCAGCTGGACCGGCTGGCTGCCACGTGGGCCGATCGCGTTCGCGCTGGTTTCCAGGATCGGCGCGGCCAAATGCACGCCCTGGATGTGGCGCACATCGGCAAGCATCGACTGGGGGAAGCCCTGCGGTTCACGTGCGAGTAGCTGCAGCGTTGCGTTGCCGGCAATCCCGTGGGACAGCTGGGTGACTGAGCTTTGCAAGCTCGAGCTCGCCACCTGTGACGCGAACAGCAGCGCCACACCCGCTGCGATGCCGATCAGCGCAAAGAGCTCTTGCAGGAGCCGCGCGCGCAGTCGCACGCGGTACAGGATGAGGACGTTCAAAGGCTTCACGAGCGCCCCTTCGTCCCTTACAGCGTGGCTGCTTGCGGGATGCTCGGCTGTGCGTACTGGAGGCCGGGCGCGTAATCGGTGAGCTTGCCGTCTCGCAGCGTGAACACGCGGTCGGCATACATCGCAGCCATTGGGTCGTGGCTGACGAGCACCGTCGCGACCTCGCGCTCGCGGCACAGCCCCTGCAGCAATTCGAGCACTTCACGCCCACGCTGGGTGTCGAGGCTGCCGGTGGGCTCATCCGCGAGTAGCAATGGTGGGCGGGTCGAAAGTGCCCTGGCGATCATCACGCGCTGGCGCTCACCCATCGAGAGTGTCTCCGAGCGGTGCTGCAGGCGCTCGCCGAGACCTAGGCTTCTTAGTAGCGGCGTGACCTCGCGCTGCGCCTCGCTCCAGCGCATCGTCTTCAGCAGCTTCAGGATCGCGTTGTCGATCGTGCTGACGCCAGGTAGGAGATCGAAGCTCTGACGGATGAAGCCCAGTTCGGAGAGCCTGAAGTGCGACGCCTCACGCTCTGACAGCGAGGCTATGTCGCGCTGGCCGATCCGGATGCTGCCGGACGTGGGTTCCAACAGCATTGCAATCATCATCAGTAGCGTCGTCTTGCCGGAGCCGCTCGGCCCATACAGGGCAACCACTTCGCCTGGCTCGACCTGCAGCGACACGCCGTCCACGGCGCGTACGGGCTCGCCACCGATGGTCGGATAGTGCTTGACGACGTCAGCCAGGGAAAGCATTGCGCTAATCCGACACGCGGCCGCTCACGTGCACCGTGATGGCGTCTTTGTTCGATTCCGCGACCGTGCCGCTGAAGCTCAGGCCCGATCCGTGGATGTGGGCGTACGTGCCCGTACCGCGATCGATCGTCATCGCACCAGAGAAGTCCGCCGCACCGCTTGTTTTGCGGTAGCTGGCCGACCCAGAGCCGGTGATCGAACCACCTTTGGGGTAGATGTTGACTTCGACGGTCACACGGGTATTGGAGACCGCCGTCAGGTGCACGTAGATGGTGCCGCTGGCGGTACCTGACGCCGAGCCCTGCTCGTTGAGCGTAAAATTGTGTTTGCTCGTCAGGTGCAGATGACCTGTCTCATTGAGTGAGATCGTCTTCGATGCAAACGCGTGAATGGGGCGCTGGCCGGCTGTCGCGGACGCACTGCCATAGAGGTACACGAGTGCAGTCAATGCACAAACGGATAGTGCCGCACCCGTCAGGTGGCTTGTTCGTCGGGTCAGGCGGGAGCTTTGGTTGCGCATCGTGGAGCTTCCTTTCTCTGCTGTTCTGGGCTTCATCGAGTGGGGCATGGGATTGTGGCGGTGGCGTTGCCGACAGAACCGTCGGCGTAAGTGAACTCTCCAGCCAACGGGAAGCCCCCTTTGGGGCAGTGTGACGGGACGATCACGGCATTCGCGTCGCCGGCTCTTGCTCGCGCGGATGCTCCGATGGTGAGCGAGATACTCGACATCGACGCATCCGGCTCGAGCGGCAGCGTGTGGATCGGCGGGATCGACATCTCGAGCTCTTCCCCGTAAGGGGGCTGACCGGAGAGCGTCGCGCCGCTCAGCAGCACTCGCTCGTTGAAAGGCGTGAGCCCTTGGCCGAGGATCTCGACAGTCGGCTGCAGGTTTCGCGGCTCGCCGAGAAACAGCGACAGCGAAATCGTCTCCGACAGGGTCTGCGAGCCGAGTGGTGCCACCACGCGCGCATGCCCTACACCCAGGTCGGATTGTGGGCTACACCCGCGTGCGCCATGGGTTCGTAGCCGCGGTGCTGAACAGGAGCTCAAGTGAGGGATGGCGAGGGTCAACCCTGCTGGGAACGACAAGAGCGCGCGGCGTACCGGAGTCGGCACTTCTCCCGATTTCTGGCCGGCATAGCGAATCTCGAACCTGAGGGTGCTCCTTGCCCCGAGTCGATCTGGGGAAAGCGCTGCCGAGATGGCCGCAGAGGTGCCGGCTGACGATGTCGAGCCCGTCGCCAAGCCGGTCGCTGCCAAGCCAGTCGAGTCGGCGAACAGGCCAGCGGTCATCGCCGCTGCGCACAAAAGCACGAGTGCGAGAGCGATGTGCCGAGAGCTGATGTATGGGCTTGTGCGCATCGACAGCCGCTCAGCCGCGCGGACAGGGGTCGGTGTAGCTGGCAGTGCTCGTGGTGCCGTCGGCGAAGCTCATCGTCAACGCGAACGGAAAGCCGTGACCGGCGCATGTCTTGGGTGCGGTTAGGCCCTTGACGTGGACGAGCTTGCGCTTGCCGTGGACCGTCTCGTAATACTCCACGTTGGTGGCGCCAATCGAGACGTAGTTGGTTTCTACCGAGGCGTAGGCTGCACCGGGGACCGTACTGACCGGGGGCACTTGGACGCTAATAGCGAACCCGTACGGCTTGGGCGCGGCTATTTCCTTGCCGACCAAGACCAGCTCGACCGGCGCCGGGCTGATGGCATCGACGTAGATCAGGACCGCCAGGTGTCCACCTTCGCTGGGCGCGAGGAAGAAGTCGAGCGTGTAGCGCTCTTTGACGAATTCCCGCCCGAGCTGAACCACACCCTCGCCGCCGCCGAAGCCCACGCGTGAGTTTGCGGGGCAGCCATCGGCTCCTTCGGTTTCGAGTTTCGCCTGTTCGCATGTGGCGATCCCCCGCACGTGTACCTTCAAGCCGGCTGGCAGGTACGCGACGACGGTGCTCACCGGCGATGGCGTACCTTCGGCAGAGGCGATCGTCGTTTCGGCTGAGAGGTTCGTCGGAGCGCCCAGCTTGTCTGGAGTGAGTCGAGCGCTGAACGTCAGCGTTTGGGATGCCCACGCCAAGGTTGCCCCGATCAGACACAAGCCGATGGTGGCCACGAGTAGGAAAACCCGCACCCTACGTCCATCGATCCCGCCCCTCCCTCTCATGTTACCGAGCGTAACACTAAATCTCAGACGCTGCGCAGAGCCGTTGCGGGCGCGAGCCGAGCCGCGCGTATGGCCGGATATAGGCCTGCCAATGCACCGAGCAACAGCGCGACCCCGACGCCGCCCGCAACGGACAGCAACGGCACAACGACGATCCATCCCTGGCTGGCGGCATAGACTGCGGTGGCGCCCGCGCCGAGTCCGATTCCGACAGTCCCGCCGAGCGCTGACAGCAGTACGGACTCGCCAAGGAACTGCACGCCGATGTGCACTGCACGAGCACCGAGGGCCCGACGTAGCCCGATCTCCGGGCGGCGCTCGAGCACCGAGATAACCATCACGTTGGCGATGCCAACTCCGCCGACGAGCAACGCGACAGCACCGAGGGCAAGGAACACCGCGGTCAGGGTGCTCTGCGCCTCAGCACGGGCCTGCAGCGCGGTCGAGGGTCGGCTTACCTTTGTCTGTTCGGGGTTCTGGGGATTGGCCGCTGCGCCGAGTAGCGAGTCGGCTTCGGGGACCCGTTCGGGATCGGCGCGCACGTAGAGCATGCTGGCGTGCCGGGTAGTGCCGAACAGGCGCTTGGCCACGGGGTAGCCGATCAGCGCAGCACGTTCGACTTCCGGTGCTAGCGGCAGCGAGCCGATCACGCCGGCGACGGTGAACCAGGTGTTGTCGATCAGCACCTGCAGTGGTTGCCCGTCGGCGGACAGTCGCTCCACCCCCAGTCGCTCAGCAGCGATGAGCCCGAGCACGACCAAGGGATAGCGTTCGTCGCCAGCGTTCAGGAAGCGCCCGAGCATCATCTTCCCCCCGAGCGTGCCGAGTAGCTGTGGCTCGCTGGCATACACACCGATCCCGTTGGTTTCGGCGGCTTCGATAAAGGCGCTGCGCCGCGCGCTCGCCCCGGACACGCCTGTCACCGCGGCCGCGGAGCGCACGCTGCTCAGGTTGCGCACGTCGCTAACCGCAGCTTCTGGCAGCTCGGCCGCTTCACCTGAGAACGTTTCCCCTGGTGTGACCGTGAGCAGGTTGGTCCCCAGTTCATTCAGCTCGGCAACCAGCCCTGCCTTGCTCGAGTCTGAGATGCCGAGCACGGCGACCATTGCAGCGATCCCGATCGCAACTCCCAGCGCCGAAAGTACGGCGCGTAGCCGACGCGTGCGCAGACCGACGCTCGCGACCCGCAACACGTCGGCTCCCAGCAGGCGGCTCGGCGCGAGATCAAGCGCACCCCGACTCACGGTGAAGACGCCTCGTCGTGGATCAGGTACCCGTCACGCAGCTCCACCCGTCTGGGCAGCGTGGCGGCGATCTCCCGGTCGTGGGTAATCACGAGCACGGTCGTGCCCCGTCCGTTTAGAGCCCGAAGCAATTCGAGGATCTCCTGCCCGTTGCGCGTGTCGAGGTTGCCCGTCGGCTCGTCCGCGAGGACGATCGCCGGCGAGCTGACGAGCGCACGTGCGATTGCCACGCGTTGACGCTCGCCTCCCGATAGCAGCGCCGAAGGCTGGCGCATCCTCTGGCCGAGCCCCACGCGGTCGAGCGCTGCGGCCGCCGCTCGCCTGCGCTCGCGGGCGGGAGTGCCGGTGTAAAGTAGGCCGTTAGCGACATTCTCCAGCGCGCTGTCGGCCTCTAGCAGGTGGAACTGTTGGAACACGAAGCCGATGCGGCGCGCCCTGAGGGCCGCGAGATCGCGCTCGGAAGCGTGGGCGACGTCGGCTCCGGCGATCCGCACGAGCCCGCTGGTTGCCCGTTCGAGTGTGCCCATGATGTGCAGCAGCGTCGACTTGCCTGAGCCCGACGGCCCGATGATCGCGCACAGTTCGCCGTCGTGCACCGTCAACTCGACGCCCCGCAGCGCCTGCACCCCGCCGTCGTAGCGCTTGACCACATCGGACAGCTCGAGAATGGCGCTCACTGAGACTCGATCACGGTCAGGCCGTTGCGCACGCGTGCGCCTTCCACCTGGACATAGCCGTCGGCGAACATGCCTGGTGCCACGGGGACCATCACGCGACGGCCCTGCACGAGCGCTTCGATGGCGTAGCCGCCGCCGGCGGTCGCGATCAGGGCTGTGGCAGGGACCGCCAGCACGTTACGCCGCACGCTCTTGACCAGTTCGACGCTGACGGGCGCCTCATCGAGGTGAGCGACGTGGTGCCCGAGCGCAATCGTCACGGCGATCGTGGCGGATTCGCCGCTTTCGCTGCTCGGGCTGTTCTTTTCTTCGGCGCTTGAGCCTGTCGATTCGCTGGCCACCGTGCCCACCTGCGTGATGCGTCCGTGGGTCTGGCCGCCCCCCGGCAGCTGCACGGCAACGGTCTCACCCAGCTTGGCGAGCTGCTGCTGTTCGGGTTTTACCTTGAGCTGAACAAGCTGTTGGGTGGAGGTGGTCGTGAGCACGACCTCGCCTGCGCTTGTGCCCGACCCCCCGCCGGGTGATTCTTTGCTGGGCGAGTCTTTGGCTGGTTCTTGTTTCGCGGGCTTTTCTTTCGTAGCTTCCTTCTTGGGTTCTTCTTTTGGTTTCTCTTTTTTGCCTTTGTGGGGCGATTTGCTGGTGTGTTTGCTTGCCGGCGATTTGGTGGTGGCGGGTTTACTTTCCGTCGCGGCGGGGGTGGCGGGTGTTGTTTCGGTTAGCGCGGTGGCGCCGGGTGGGTCCTGCCCGAGCGCGACCTTTACTGCGGTCACGCGCCGCGCGCTGGGCGCGAACACGACGCGGCCAAGTTCTACCTCGCCGGTTTCGGGCAGCCCCTCAGCCTTCTGCCAGCGCCTGACGGCGGCAGCGGTGGCTTCGCTGAAGGCTTGATCGTCGACGATCGCTCCGTAGGGGTCGTACCCGAGGTCGATCAGGTTCTGGTTTAGCTCGGTCACGTCGGGGCCGTCGCTGATGCCCCGCTCGAGCGTGCGGTAGGCGGGTACTGAGCCGTACATCAGTACGACGGGCTGATCGTCGATCCGCCACAATGCCCCGCCGCAGCCGATCACGGCGCCGACGGAGGGCAGCCAGGTGAAGGTCCCACCGACGCGGTCGTAGAGTTCAAGCGTCGAGCCGTAGCCCAGGGTGCCGTCGATGGTCGAGCTTTCAGACAGTGTACGCCGCGTCACGCCGGCGGTGATGTCGCCGGCTGGCACGCCGGTATCCGCGCTGTGGTGCTCGCCTGAAGGGGAGTCGAGCAGCACCACCGCGAGCACGGCCGCCACGGCGACCGCCAGCGCGCCGGCTACCAGCCAGCGTAGGCGGCTGCGCTTCGAGGTGTGCTCCCCGCTCGCCTGCCCGTCGCTGGGCGGCCCCGCGACTTCCGAGTGCTCCACGCCTCAGCCGCCGGTGGCGAAGCTGCCGCTTTCCGAGCCACCCGGTCCGCCGGCGCGCTTGTCGGGCGCGCCCTTGCCCTTGAACGGGAGCAGCCGTTGGCACGATTGCTGGGCCTTCTGGAACGCGGGACTTTCGGGGTTCGGACCGCTGCTGCCGGGTTGACCGTGGATCTGGATCGAGACGCGTCCTTCGGAGCTCGAGGCGTGTACTTCGATGCCGTGTTCGCGCATGCACTTGGCGAACTTTTCGACGGCTTCCGCGCGTTCCACCTTTTCCTGCGGGGAGAGGTTGAGCTTCTGCGGTTCGGGCTGGTACTTCTTGCAGGCTTTCTGCGCGGCTTCCATGTTCGCGTGTCCGCCGGCACCGTTGACGCGCAGCGCGTGGCCTTCGCCGCCGGGTCCGGTCGACGCCGTGGCGTTGACGCCGTGTTCGCGCATGCACTTGGCGAAGTCGGCGAGCTTCACTTCGGCCTGCTGTTCGTTCGCGGCGGAGGATGTCGGCGAGGATGAGCCGCCGCAGGCGCTAAGCACCAGCACCGGCAGGACGAGGCCGGCGAGCATGAGCCAGCGGCTGCTGGGGCGCCGCCGCGGGGGCACGGCGGCGGACGTGGATGGGATAATTGATCTGGGAGCCGGCTTGGGGTTTGTGGGCATGTGGACATCAAGCACCCGCAACCTGAGAATCGCCTTAGAGCATTCGAGGAGCTTGGTGAAGCACGCGGCTGGCGACACAGGCCTCCAGCTCGGCTGCGGTCATCTCCAGCACTGGGAGCTCGAGCGTCAGTAGCGCACCGCCGCCATGCGCGTTGGCGGCGCGCACGGTGCCGCCGTGCGTCTCGGCCAAGTGTCTGACGATCGCGAGGCCCAGCCCCGAGCCGGGGCGCGCGCGCGCGACGGGCGCTCGGTAGAAGCGGTCGAACACACGCGGCAGGTCCTCCTCGGCGATCCCGGGGCCGTGGTCGCGCACCCGCAGCGTGCCGTCACGCACGCGCACTTCGATTGGTCGGGCATGCGGTGAGGCGGTCCACTGGCAGGCGTTATCGAGCAGGTTGGCGATCGCGCGATCCAGCCGACCGGGCGCGCAGCGGATGAGGCAGGGCTCGGCGTCGAGCGTGAAGCTGCAGCGGGGGGCGTGCAGACGTGCCCGCTCGAGCGCGGCCGCTGTCGCCAGGTCCAGGCGCACATCCTCGATCTCGACCTCCTCGACGTCGGTCTTGGAGAGGTCGACGAGGTCGCCGACGAGCACTGTCAGCTCGCTCAGCTGAGCCTGCACCACGGCGATGATGCGGGCCCGCTCGGAGGGAGCCAGCCGCTCGCCGATGGCGAGCGCGTCGAGGTTGGCCTGCACGCTGGTCAGTGGTGTGCGCAGCTCGTGCGAGGCGTCGGAGACGAGCTGTCGCTGGGCCAGACGCGAGCGCTCGAGTGCCGCGAGCATCGAGTTGAAGCTCGCTGCCAGTCTGCCAAGCTCATCCCCTTCCGCAGCGGGGATCCGATGCCCGAGATCCTGCGTGTGCGCCACACGCTCAGCCGCGCCTGTCAGGCGGCGCACGGGCACGAGCGCCGCGCGCGATACGAGCAGGCCGAGCAGGGCAGCGAGCGCGATGCCGCCGAGGCTGACGACCGCGAGCACCAACTGCAGGTGACTCAGCGTGCTGTTGAGGTCGCTCAGTGGCAGTGCCACCTGCCACACGCCGTCTTCAGGCGCGCGCTCGGTGAGCTCGCGCACGGGCGTGCCGGCGACCTTCGCATTGCTGAAGAAGGCTTGCCGCCGGCCGGCCGCGACGGCGCGGGCGGCGGGGGTGACCGGCAGTAGCGTGCCTTTGCTTTCCGAGCGCAGCACGCGTCCGTCGGACTGGATCAGCTGCACGTAGCCGGGTGCGCCTCCGAGCTTCTGCTGGGGCAGCACGAGCCTTGCCATTTCGCCAGCACTGGGCAGTGATCCGCTCACGGACACACCGCCGCCGCTTACTCGCACTGCAGTTCCGTGGGTGGGGACGGCTTCGCCGCGTAGATGCCTGCTCGCCGGCGTTGCCCCGCCGCCGGCGAACTGACCCAGGGCCTGGAGTCTCGGCGAGCTGCTGGCGATGCCGAGCTGGGTCACGGTCTGAAGGGGAAGTCTGCCTTCGCGCTTGAGCTTGGCGAGCTCGCTCTCGCTCAGCTTTACCGTGCGAATCTGCACCGACTGCGACTGGCCGGGAGCCAGCTTTGCGCGCAGCGTGCTGTCGATCTGGCTGAGCAGCTCGCCACGCGTGACCACGTAGACCACCGCGGAGGCAAGCACGATCGCGGTCGCCACGGCCCCCGCCGCCAGCAGGACCATGCGCCGACGGAAGCTCATCGGTCGGTGGCCTTCAGGACGTAGCCGATGCCCCGCACTGTGTGCACCAATCGCGGCTCGTCCATGGCCTCGGTCTTGCGGCGCAGGTAGCCGACGTAGACCTCCAGCGAGTTGGACGCCGGCCCGAAGTCGTAGCCCCATACATGGTCAAAGATCGCGGCACGGGTGAGCACCTGACGTGGGTGGAGCAGGAGTAGTTCGAGCAGGAGGAACTCGGTACGGGTGAGCTCGAGCAGGCGACCGTTACGGCGGGCCTCGTGCGCGAGCGGATCGAGCTCGAGGTCCGCGAAGCGCAGCGTCGACTCCTCGCCCTCCCAGCCGGTGCGTCGCAACAGAGCGCGCAGTCGCGCGATCAGCTCCTCGCGCGCGAATGGCTTGACGAGATAATCATCGGCGCCAGCCTCCAGCCCGGCCACACGCTCGCTCACCTCGGTGCGGGCGGTCAGCATCAGTACGGGTGTGCGATCGCCGATTGCTCGCATCCGACGGCATACCTCCAGGCCATCGAGGCCCGGCATCAGCACGTCGAGGATCACCGCGTCGGGCGAGTCGACCGACAGCGTGCGAATTGCCTCACGGCCATCAGCTGCGGTGACCACGTCGAAGCCGCCCAGGTCGAGCACGAGCGCGAGTGCTTCGCGTACGGAGGGGTCGTCGTCGACGACCAGCAGGCGCATGCGCCGATGCTGACGGGCAAAGGTGAAAGAAACCTGAACGGGAACGCGTGAACTGCGCGGAACGCGTGAATTCGTGTGCCACGGGACTGCAGGCCCGCTACTCTGCGAGCATGCCCGCCGGCTGGCCCACACTGCCCGCCTACGATGAGTGGAGCGCGACGTGTGACACGCTGCACGCGCACACGCAGGTCCTCGGCAAACTGGCCGTGGCGATCGCACCGCCTGAGCCGGAGCTGCAGCACGCGGCGCTGCGCTTGACCGCGCGTGGTTGGGAGACAAACCCGCTGCCCGCGCCGAATGGCTCGGGTGCGTTTGTGGCCGCGCTCGATCTGCGCAGCCACGAGGCGCTCGTCGAGCACAGCGACGGGCGCACACGTCGTATTGCGCTTGGCCCCAACCGTGCGGTTGGCGTGGTCACGCGCGAGCTGCTCGCGGCGATCGCGGCGCTCGCCGGCCCGGTGAAGATCAACCCCACGCCACAGGAGGTGTCGTGGAGCGTGCCGCTCGACGAGGACGATGAGCACGCCAGCTACGACCCCGAGCGGGTAGCCGGCTACTTCGCCGCCGCAACGCGCGTCGCGCTCGTGCTCGCCGCTTTTCGCGCGCCTTACCGCGGCCGCTCGACGCCCGTGAACGCCTGGTGGGGCTCGTTCGATATCGCCGTCAACCTCTTCTCGGGTCTGCCCGCGCAACCGCCCTCGCAGGACTTCATCATGCGCAACGCCATGGATGCGCAGGAGGTGGCCGTCGGCTGGTGGGCCGGCGACGGACGCTACGGGCAGGCCGCCTTCTATGCCTACGCACATCCCGCGCCGGATGGGTTCGCGGGCGCGTCGCTGTCTACGCCATCGGCGCGCTGGGAGTCAGAGCTCGGCGAGTATGTGCTCGACTGGAGCGATGTGTGCGCTGCCGATGACCCGCACGCCGTCGCGCTCGAGTTTGCGCGCTCAGCCGCTCGTCATGCATGTGCCGTGTGCGAATGGGAGCCGACGCTTGCAGGCAGCCTCCATGGCGAGCCGCCGCCGGTGAGCTGACGCTATAACGGTCATACGAAGCCCTATACTCGAAAGCGTGCTGGAACTTGCGGAGCTCGCTGATGAGTTGGGCGTAGACGCGCGTACGTTGCGCCGTGCCGCCGCGGACGGGACGATCCGCTGCGAGCGTGTCGGGGCACGCCGTCAGCGCGTCAGCGAGGACGAGCAACGTTATGCGGCGGGGCACTGGTCACTGCTCTCGGCTTTGCGCCGCGCGCTTCGAACCGAGCCGAATGTGCGTCTCGCGGTGGTCTATGGCTCATTTGCGAGAGGGGACGACGTATTTGATTCCGACCTGGATCTGCTGGTGTCTCTCAGAGTGGACCGTGCCGACGCGGCAGTCAAGCTTGCCGTCCGTCTCGAACGCGCGATCGGCCGCGAGGTGGACTTGGCGCGGTTGAATCGCATACAAGACGCAGCGCCGCTGCTGTTGCTGAAGGCCATTGACGAGGGCAGGGTTACGCTCGATCGAGACAGCGAGTGGGCAGGCTTGAAGGCACGCCGAAGTGAGATCACCCGTTGTGCGCGCCGTGTGCATGAGGCACGGCGCCAGCGGGCACGTACATCCGTCCGCGAGTTGTTGGCTGCTGAGAGTTGACGGACGATCAGACCGAGATTGTGGCGCAGGCCGCGCAGCTCGATCGTCTCAGCGCCAAGCTCGAGCGACTTTCAGCCCAGCGTACGGCGTTACGCAAAGCCATGAATCCATTCGGCGGGGACTTCAATGCTAAAGGATGGACGGAGGCGTTCGACTCCCCCGACCCTGACGACATAAACCGTGTGTTCACGGTGACCGGGGGCTACTTGGCGCTCGTGAACAACACGGTCGAGGCAGTCAGGGCAGGTGCCAAGCTGACTGGCCTGAAGCCATCGCCAGGCATGCCGGGGGTATCTGGGATGATCGATGCAATCCGTGTGGACGGCGGTTTCACGAGCGGGCAGGCAGAGACCTTCACCGAGCTGTATCGCACCCGCAATCGGCTCCAGCATTCATCCCCCGACATACAGGCCGACGAAGTACATAGGCAGGTCCGTCTGCTGCTTCGACACCTGCCGAGGTTTGTCGCAAGCTACCTCGCGTGGCTCCATGCGCACAACATTGAGCTCTAGCGCCGCGGCTTGAGTTTCGTCCACTCCGCCTTGTGGATGCGCTTGGCTGCCTGGTACTCGGCGAGCGCTCGCGGTGAGTCGACGTCGCCGAGCGTGGGGTGGGCTGGCACGAGCTCCGCGGCGGCTTCGACGCCGTAGCGCTTGGCGAGGACCGCGCTCAGCGACTTGATCTTCATCTCGCCAAAGCCAGGCAGGGCGGCGAGATTGGCACGAAGGTCGTCCGCGTCGGTGGCGGCTGTCCAGACCTGTGCGGCGTCGCCGTCGTAGCGGTCGTCGATATGGACGGCGAGGTCGTGTACGCGCTTAGCCATCGAGCCGGGGAAACGATGGATGGCTGGTTTCTGACGGAATACAGGCTCGAGGTCGGCGGTGGCGAGCGTGTCCGCGGCGATCGAGCCCAGGCGCTCGCGCAGCACCAACGGACCGGCGAAGGCCTTTTCCACGGTGACCTGCTGATCGAGCACGAACCCGATCAACAATGCCATCGG
>DATHLT010000051.1:0-2314 GCA_035487855.1 Solirubrobacteraceae bacterium | reverse complement strand
CGCTACCCGATCTTGTCGACGTGCTGGATGGCTTCGTCGGCGCCGACCCCGAGGGCGGTGCGCGCGGCATGGCGCTCGTTGCAGCCGCCTACAGGGCAACTGGCTTCGAGGTAGTGCTGCCGTCGCGCAACGACCCGCGTCGGATTGACATCGCGATCAAGCGGAGAGGCGACATGCTCATCGGGGCCGAGGTCAAGCAGATCGACACCACCCCGGGTACCGCCGATACTCTCGCCGAAGACGTAGCCAGCGTGAGTGTGACCCGCGCGCTGCTGGCGGTGCTGCGACCAGGCGTTCTTGTCGACTTCGATCGCTCGGCCGTGATCCGCCGAGCCGAAAGAGACCAGAACGTCGTGCTCCGCGTAGCGCAGGGCACGCGTGAGCTGCTCCACGAGGCGCTGAGCTCGGGCGAGGTTAGCCTGGGTGAGTTTTGTAGGTACCTGCCTCGGCTCTTCGCCGAGGCGCTGCAAGAAATCCGGGTGGCCGAGCAGACCCTCGCAACGTGGACGGCGATCGCCAGCCGGTGGCAGTGACCGAGCGTCCTCTAGGCCGCCTGAAGAAAAACGCTCGTCGCTTTCTCTCCTCTGATGCGATCTTGGCGCTCGAGCGTGTTCCGGAGGCTAAGGGCGACGGCTTCAGCGAGGCGGGGTGGCACGGCGTTCCCGATCTGGCGATACTGAGCGACCCTCGGTCCCACGAACTCCCAGCCTGGCGGGAATGTTTGCAGAGCTGCGGCCTCTTGCACTGTGATCCGGCGCAGTCGCGCAGGCGCTCGCTTGAGTGGTGGCTTTCCACTCTGCAGCCGCTGGTGGTAGCCAACGACCCACGGCTCGGCGCCATGCTCGAGCTCGTCTTGGTCGATGATCGGAGTGGCGTTGCCGCCCATCGACGCGGGCAGCGTCTTCGCGAGACCGTCCAGCTTGAGCGGACGGCCCGACCCGTTGAACAGCAGACTCCCGCGATGGGCCGTAGGCCGCATGATCGGCTTGCTGGCAGGCACGACGCGTGCCGTGCATGTCGCGTCGTTGCCGGGCTCACCGAAGCGTGGCAGACGCTCGAGCGCGGAGCGCACACTGGGCGGGCAGCCTGCTGTTGTAGCGATCGGGCGCTCTGGCAAGCCCCCGCTGGTCCCGATCAGGAACATGCGCTCACGTGACTGCGGCACGTCGAAGTCCCGGGCGTTGAGCACGAATAGAGCGCGCTCATAGCCGAGCCCGGCGGCGCGGTCAAGCAGGCGCTCGCGTACGGAAGCCCAACGCGGGCTCTCGGCGAGGGCCTTGACGTTCTCCATAACGAATGCGCGCGGCTGCAGGTCCGCAATGACATCGAAGAAATGATCGACATGTTCGGAGCGCGGGTCATCCGGGTCCATGCGTCCGATGACCGAGAACCCCTGGCAGGGTGGCCCACCGATCACGAGCGTGGGCCGCAAGCCCGAGGGAGGATCCACGCCCAGAACGTCACCGCTGGTAGCACAGGGCTCGAGGTTGGCGTTGTACGTCTTTACGGCAAACGGGTCGTTGTCTATCGCCCAGCGAATTCGAAACCCCGCACTCGAAAACCCCAGATCGAGCCCGCCGGCGCCGCTGTAGAGCGAGATAGCGGTATAGGGGGACGGATCCACGTTGAGCGGCATTCTTGCCGTGTCATCGGACGCTGCGAACCCAAGAGCTAGGCTACCCTGTCGTGCGAACATATGTTCGACACTAGCGTGCGGCTCGGACGGTTGTCTGCAAGGGCCTCACGACAGAGCTCTCTGCGAAGGCGTCGCCGCTCGTTGCGCCCTGTCGCCTGTCGTATGAGCGCCGCGGCAACGGCGGCGCTAGCGCGCGAACGACGTCTCGCGCGTGAGCCGTAGCGCCGCGGCGGCGATCAGTCGCGCGCTGGCGTGCACGTCCTCGAGCTGCACCAGCTCGACGGGCGAGTGCATGTAGCGGATCGGGATCGAGACGAGACCCGTGGGTATGCCGGCGCGGCTGAGGTGTACCGCATCCGCGTCTGTGCCGGTCGCGCGCGCGGAGGCCTCGACGGTGAACGGAATCTTCTCGGCCTCGCCGGCCTCGAACAGCAGCTCGAACAGCGCGTTGTTGAGCGTCGAGCCGCGCGTGATCACGGGACCTGATCCGAGCTCGTGCTTGCCGGCCTCCTTGACGTCGATCCCGGGGGCGTCGGTGGCATGCGTGACGTCGACGACGATCGCAGCGTCGGGCGCGAGCGCGAACGCGCTCGTGCGAGAGCCGCCGAACGTGATCTCCTCCTGTGCAGCGGCGACGGCAGCGATCTCCCATTGCCCACCGCCGGCCGCGGCGACCAG
>DATHLT010000050.1:0-3971 GCA_035487855.1 Solirubrobacteraceae bacterium | reverse complement strand
ACCCCCCGCGAGGGAGGCGCCCCTTTCCCGTCGATCTAGTCAACGTCAAAAAAGCTAGTGGCCGATCGGCATAGTCTTGTCTCCTTCTCCAGTGCCCTTGGGCATTCTTTACTTGCCGTGCCCCCTGTCTCCATCCACCAGGCACGACTACCCTTGAGTAGGTTTGAGCAGCATCCTAACGGAATGAGGTGCTTTAGTCCACTCTGGAGAATGCTGCACAGTTTTTTGCAATTTGCGTAGGCGACAGGGAACCGGGCGCAAACGTCGACAAACCTGCCTGGCGCTCAAGTTCCCCGCCATTTCGGACGAAACATGCAGCGACCCCAACCGATCGAGGCCCTGCAAATGCCGCTGTCCGTGACGCCCACCCAACCCCGCAACGAGCGCCAGCTCGTGTTCACGAGCTCACAGGCAGCCCGCTACCTCGGCGTTTCGCTCGCCACCATCCGCCGGTGGACCGACGCGGGACACATCGACTGCTACCGGACACCCGGCCAGCAGCGCCGCTTCTCCAGAGCTCAGCTGGACGACTTCATCGCCTCGATGCAGCGCCCCGGATCAGTTGCCGCCGAGAACCAGCATCACGACGCACAGGTCGCCTGACCGCCGTAACTTCAGCTGGCCAGGCGCCTTCAGCTGGCCAGACGCCCAAACTTCTCCCGTAGACGGCGATAAAAGGACGAGCCAGGCAGCTGGGCGATCGTGCCGATGTCGTTGACGAAGCGCGCCTCGATCGCGGCCCCCGCCGCGATCTCCCCCGCGGGACGACCGTCCACGGCCACATCCAGCGGCTCATGCGAGCGGTTGTAGATCGTGATGTGATCGTCAGGCGCCACAACCAGCGCGCGTGCGCTCATCGAATGCGGCGCGATGAACGACACCACGAACCCCTCCACGCCCCAAGCCATCACAGGCCCGCCGTTGGCCAGGTTGTAGCCCGTGGATCCAGCCGGCGTCGCCACCACCAGGCCATCACAGCGAACACTGCCCGCCTCCTCGCCGTCAAGCGCATACGCGATCTCGGCGACCCGCTCCCCCACCTTGCGGTGAATCGCAATGTCGTTGATCGCCGTCTGTGGGCTGAGCTCGGGGCCGCCTTGGGGTAGCGACAGCACGATCCCCGGCAGCCGCAGCAGCTCGAAGTCCCCGCTCAAGGCTCGACGGATGCCATCGTCGATGTCCTGTCGCTCGACCGTCGCCAAGAACCCAATCGCACCGAAGTTGATCGCGAACACAGGCACCTGCGTGCCTGCGTAGCGGCGCAGGGCACGCAAGATCGTGCCGTCGCCACCCAGCACAATGCACAGCTCAACGTCATCCACGTTGGGGACATCGACCACTACTCCCGGACCAGCCTTCAGGTTGTGCTTGTGCGTCTCGTTCTCATCGAAGCGCAGCGTCACCTCCGACGCTGCAGCTCTCGCAGCGAGCAACGCGAGCGCCTCCGTGGTGTCCTCGGGACGCCGATGCGTGAACACGGTTATCTCCCTCATGGCTCCACCTCGCGCGCCAGCTGCTCGAGCAGAGGCTCATCACAAGAGCCCCGTCCCCCGTCTCGGTCCACGAGCCACAGGAATGTCTCTCGGTTGCCCTTCGGCCCAGGCAAACCCGAGGAGTGGTAACCGGCTACCGCCGCACCCAAACCAAGGGCAGCGCGGCCAACACCGATCAGCGCCTCGCGACGGTCATCGGCCCCACGCACAACCCCACCTTTGCCAATCCGCTCGCGCCCCAGCTCGAACTGCGGCTTAACGAGCGCCAATACGTCGTACTGGGCATCCAGGCAGCGAAGCACCGCTCCAAGCACCTTTGCAAGCGAAATGAACGACACGTCCACCGTGGCGAGATCGAGCGGCCCATCGCCCGGGAGCCACGGCACCGGCAGCATCTCCGGCGTGAGCGCGCGAGCGTTCGTGCGCTCCAGCACCGCCACGCGCTCATCCGTCCGTAGGCGGTAATCGAGGATCCCGTAACCCACATCCACCGCGATCACTTCGCGGGCACCACGCTGCAGCAGACAGTCGCTGAAGCCACCCGTCGAAGCGCCAACGTCCAGCGCCCGCCTGCCCTGCACGTCCAGCCCACACGCCTCCAACGCATTTGCCAGCTTGATGCCACCCCGCGAAACGAACGCCGGCCCCTGCACAAGCCGCACATGCGTCTCGATGTCAACAAGTTCCCCCGGCTTCCCAGCACGGCGCTCCCCCACTCGCGCGCCCGCACGCCCCCCAGCCAGGAACACCTCCCCCGCCATCACCGACGCCGCAGCACGACTGCGCGACGGGAACAGCCCACGCTCGGCCAGCAAAGTGTCCAGACGGAGCTTGCCCATCGCCGTCTAACACTTACACAAAGTTGCACCCCTACACCTTCGTGGCTCTGCGGTGCTGGTCCGCGAGCGCGTGGGGACGGGGCCGCTTATACAGTCGCTACCCATATGTGCGCCATGTCACACAACGATGGTCTCGATCGGTGCATCATGATTAATGATCGAGAGCGCAGCATCAACTCTCCTGAATCCCTCCTCCCGAAACGGCCCGCTTTCCCCGGCGGGTCGTTTCATTTAAGCACTGCAATCAGGCGTCGAGCGATCCTTTGAGCACTCCTACCGGCGTCGAGCAGCCGCGCCGGCGAAGTTGCCCGATCGTCTCGGGGCGCGACGCTCACGCGCCGATGACAGCCGGACCGGCGCCGTGCGATCCGCTATCACGCACGGTGTGTCGCCGCTCGCTGTCAGATATCGCCGCGGCCACCCGCTCCGCGATGCGCGCACCGGTGAAGCCAACCTGCTCGTGCAGTAAGGCCGGCTTGCCGTGCGTCACGTACTCATCCGGCAGGCCCACCCGCAGGATTCGCGGTGTAACGCCGGCATC
The DNA here is from genome assembly GCA_035487855.1 of Solirubrobacteraceae bacterium. Taxonomy (GTDB): domain Bacteria; phylum Actinomycetota; class Thermoleophilia; order Solirubrobacterales; family Solirubrobacteraceae; genus Palsa-744. The sequence continues at coordinate 1,098 of DATHLT010000050.1, read as the reverse complement.
GTTGAGTGTCTCCCACACGCCCGAACCAAAGCCGCCCGCAAGGACACCCTCCTCGATCGTCACCAGCAGATCGTGCTCAGCCGCCAACTGGGCCATCAGCCCAGCGTCGATCGGCTTGGCGAAACGGGCATCCACGACCGTCACGGCGGTCTCCTGGTCGCGCAGCAACACCGCCGCCTCGAGTGCCTTGCCGACGCCGCTGCCGTAGCCAATCAATGCCACCCGTGGCACAGACGCCGACGTCCCGGGGCCCGTCCCTGCCTCGCTGAGGATCTCCCCCGTGCCGATCTCGATCGCTTGGCCTTCACTAGGCATCTCCGCACCGGTGCCCTCGCCGCGCGGATAGCGCAATGCGATCGGCCCGTCGTCGTAGTCGATCGCGGTACGCAGCATGTGCACGAGCATCGCCTCGTTGCGCGGCGCCATCAGCACCATGTTGGGCAGGCAACGCAAATAAGCGATATCGAACGCACCATGATGGGTCGGACCATCGTCGCCGACAAGGCCAGCGCGATCCATCGCGAACACCACGTTCAGCTTCTGCAAACACACGTCGTGCACGATCTGGTCGTAGGCACGCTGTAGGAAGGTGGAGTAGATCGCCGCCACCGGCTTGACACCCTCCAGAGCGAGTCCAGAGGCGAACAGGATCGCCTGCTGCTCAGCGATACCCACGTCGAAGTAGCGCTCCGGCATGGCCTTCTGCAGGATGCTAAGCCCCGTTCCTGAGTTCATCGCGGCCGTGATTCCCACCACGCGCTCGTCGCGTTCGCATTCGCGCACGAGCGCCTCCCCGAAGACCTGCGTGTACTGAGGCGGCGACGGCTGCACGATCTTCGTGCGCGCACCGTTGCCCTTTGCCGCGACAGGCTTGGTCGGGATGCCGTTGCTGATCGACTTGGGCTTGGCCGCATGCCACTTCTCCATGCCCTCCAGGCCACCGTCCTCCGCTGGCGCGAAGCCCTTGCCCTTGACCGTCGCGATGTGCACCACCACGGGGCGTTGTGCGGCGAGCGCCTCGCGCAGCGCCTCGCGCAGCGCACGCACGTCGTGGCCGTCGATCACGCCCATGTAGGCCCAGTCGAGCTCCTCCCACCA
>DATHLT010000049.1:0-7048 GCA_035487855.1 Solirubrobacteraceae bacterium | reverse complement strand
TCACTCGACCGTCTGCGTGCGATGCTCGTCTGTAACGCCATCGCGCTGACCGTCGTGCTGGCATGCGGAGTGCCGCTGATAAGTATCTACGGCGCGAAAGGAGCCGCGATCGCGCTTGTCGCCGCCGAGCTGACTCTCGGCCTCAGCTATGAGCGGGCGCTCGCGCACAAGCGACCGGCGCTGCGCCTTGCCCCCGGGTTTGTAATGCGCGCGGCGGCGGCGACGCTCTTCGCCGGCGCTGCGGCGAGCGTGCTCTCCCTCCCGGCCGTCGCCGCGGCGGCGCTCGGATTCGCGCTGTACGTCGCCGCCCTGTTGGTGCTTGGGATCATCCCCGCCGAGATTCGCGAGGCGCTCATTCGCCGCGGCCCGCCGCCCGTATGAATCAGATTCCGCTCATGAACGACACCGAACCGCAGGCACACGCTCAATTCGCCGAGGATCGCATCCTGGCGGAGACCTTTGGCGATCGCGCCGACGGATACTGCGTTGAGATCGGCGCCTATGACGGCCGCACCGGCAGCGCGAGCTATGCGTTCGAGCAGCGCGGCTGGCGCTGCCTCTTGGTCGAGCCGATGCCCGCTCTCGTCGAGGAGATCCGCAGGCATCGTGCGTGCATGGTGGTCAACTGCGCGGTGAGCGACAGGGAGGGCACGGCGAGCTTCTTTGTTGCCGAGAACGTCGAGCAGATGTCCACGCTCGATCTCACTTCAGATCGTCTCAAATGGATCGAGCAAATCGGTGGCGCGATCAGGGAGATAACGGTTCGCACAGCTACGCTCGATAGCCTGCTCGCCGAGGCTGGGTTTCCCGAGATCCAGTTCATCACGATCGATGTCGAGGGCCACGAGATGGCTGTGCTCGAGGGCTTTACGCTCGAGACACACAGGCCGCGGATCGTGATCATCGAGGACAACGCGGCGAGTGACGATCCGCGTTCGTCTGGTGGCGATCCGCGAGTTGGAAGGCACATGTCCGAACACGGGTACGTGCATTTCCGTCGTACCGGTGTAAACGAGTGGTATGCCCACGAGTCCGACACGGAGCTCGTGCGACCCGATGAGATCAGGAGATTCCAACGGGCGAAGGTGCGCCAGCGTTGGGAACGCCGAGGCAAATTCCTCAGCAATCGCATTGCCACTCGTGTCGGCGCCTACCTACCGACACTCGTCAAGCGACGCCTGAGACAGCCGTTCGACTATCTCCGGCCCAAGCGACGGTAACGTGGCGATGCGACTCTCCGTGTGTATTCCGACGTACAACTTCGGCGCGTTCATCGGTGAGACGCTCCAGAGCATCGCCGCGCAACTCCAGGACGGCGTCGAGATCGTCGTGCTCGACGGCGGCTCGACCGACGGTACCGCCGAGGTCGTAGGTGCATTCGCGCGGCGCCACCCGGAGATCCGCTACCACCGCCAGCCCGAGCGGGGGGGGATCGACCGCGACATGGCGCGCACCGTCGGGCTCGCACGCGGCGAGTACTGTTGGCTGTTCGGCGCTGACGACACGATGCGACCGGGTGCGTTGGCCCGAATGCTCACCCAGCTCGACAGCGGTGCTGAGCTGATGCTGTGTGGGGTCACGTACTGCTCCCTTCAGATGGAGCCGGTCTTTGAGGGCGAGGTAGCACAGATCGTTGGCGAGACGCGCTTCGACTTCTCTGTACGCGACCAGCGGCTCAGCTATTTCGCGCAAGCGAGCACGACGCTCGCGTTCTTCAGCTTCCTCGGCTCGATCGTGTTCAGTCGTGAGCGATGGGAAGAGATCGGGCTCGATGAGCAATTCGTTGGCAGCCTGTTCGCTCACGTGGCGCGGCTGTTCGCGATGATCGCGCGGGGCATTACGTTCGACTACCTGCCCGACTCCTATGTGCTCACGCGCGGCGGGAACGACTCCTTCCTGGACCGCGGGATCGTCAACCGCTACGCCAAGGTGATCGATGGCTACCACGAGCTCGCCGCGGCCTACTTCGGGGTCGCCAGCGCCGAGGCTGCCCACGTTCGCCGCGTGGTGAGGGCGGAGTTCCCGCTGTGGCTGGCGCTCGACATGCGCTACGCGGTCGCCCGCGAGCGGCCCGATGAGTTGGCCGAGCTACGTCGGATCACCCGCCGGGCCTACGGTGAGCCCGGCTCTCGCTACCGGCTCTACCGCGAGCTCTACGACCACACCCCGCATAGCGGGTTTGTGGCGGCGCGCGATTTGATGCGCGCTCTGCGCGCCGTACGAGCCTCGCTCATGCGCCTCTGAGAATAGGTCACCGCGTCGCGCCGAGCTCCTCGTAGGCGGCTACGGTTGCGCGCGCCGTCTCATCCCAGCTGAAGCCCGAGACGACCTCGGTGCCGCGCCTGGTCAGCTCCTCGCGCAAGGCCTCGTCGTCGGCGACGCGACGCATCGCGTCCCGCAATGCTTCGATGTCGTCGGGATCGACAAGGATGGCCGCGCCGCGCGTTACCTCGGGAATCGACGAGCCGTTGGCGGCGATCACCGGCGTGCGGCGTGCCATCGCCTCTAGAAGCGGCAGCCCGAAGCCCTCGTAGCGGCTCGGGAATACGAGTGCCGTCGCTTGGCGATACAGCTTCACGAGCTCCCCCTCGCTGACGTGACCGAGCCAACGAACGCCTGTCTGCTCGCGCCGCGCGTCGTGGACTGGCGACGCCGTGTGTGCGCCGACCACGCGTAGCTCAAAGCCCTCGAACGATGAGAATGCCTGCAGTACGGCACCAAGGTTCTTGCGCTTCTCGGTACCGCCGACGAACAGGAAGTAGGGCTCCTTCGAGGATGGCTCGGGATCGAGCGCCGGGGCCCCCAGGTATGTGATCCTAATCTTCGCGCGCGAGACGCCGAGCAGGCGCTCGATGTCTGCGCGCGCACTCTCGGAAAGCGTCAGCACGAGATCGACGCGCCCCACGGCCCGTCGCTCGAGCCACTCATAAGGCTGCGGCAGGCGATATCCGGGCACCGCCCAGCCGATCGCGTCCAACATATTCACGACTACCGGGCATCCCGGTGAGAATGCGGGCGCCGCCGGGTGCAGGTAGTGGATGAGGTCGACCGGCTCGCGTGCGGCTGCGATTGCCGGAAGTGTCAGGTCCCAGAGTGTGAGCGCCGCGCGCGAGCTTCGGGGGACGTGCGAGCGGCGAATTCGGAAGCGCGGTCCCAGGGGCGGTACCTCGCTCCATGTAGGCGCGTAGACGAAGTACTGATTTTCGTCCTCGCGGCGGTCGAGAGCGCGCAGTAGGTTGGCTGCATAGGTGCCGAGGCCGACCGGGAGGCCCAGGTGGCGCGTGACGAGCCCGATCCTCAGGACGCGCCCACCACCCGCACCTCAGGCAGGGGCACGATGAACTTCCCACCACTCTGGAGAAATGCCTGCTCGCGTTCGAGGAACTCATCGAGGAAGTGCCACGGCAGGGCGAGGTAGTAGTCTGGACTCATCGCCCGTGAGTCCTCCTCGCTGATGATCGGGATCTTCGTGCCGATCGTCTCAGACCCCCACTTGTCGGGGTTGCGATCGGCGGCCGCCTCGATGTAGGTGCTGTCGAGGCCCGCGTACTGAAGGATCGTGTTGCCCTTCGTCGAAGCGCCGTACACGTGCAGCTTCTTGCCTTCGCCGTGCAGCTTCTTGCACAGCGCGACGAGGTCGTCGCGAACCCTCTCGGCGCCAAGCCGGAAAGCCTCGTAGGGCTCGGGCGCGTCGAGCGCAAGCTCGAACTCCTTCACGCGCAGTGTCGTCAATGCCTCCAGCTGTCCGGGCGTGCGGGTGTGCTGCCCGATATGCCCGATGAACAACCTGATCGACCCGCCGTTAATGTCGTTGAGCTCGGCGGAGATGACCTCCAGGCCCTCTTCGCCGATCAACCGCTCGATTACCGCGAGCGAGTAGTACTCGAGATGCTCATGGACGATCGCGTCGAAAGCGTTGGCCTCCAACATCATCGGCAGGTAGTGCAGCTCGATCACCCAGATTCCACGCTCGGCGAGCACCTCGGCGATGTCGGCCACAAACGTCCGGGGATGCTCGAGGTCGTAGAACATCGCGATGCTCGTGATCGCCTTGGCCTTCTGGTCGGGACGGCGCCGCTGCAGGGCGTCGGCCGAGTAGAAGTCGTTGACGACGTCGTAGCCCTTCTCGATTGCGTAGCGCGCCACGTCTGACGGGTCAAAGCCCAAGTAGCGCAAACCCTCGGTCTGGTAGCCATCCAGCAGAGTGCCATCGTTGCAGCCGATGTCAACGATCAGATCACCGGACTCCAGCGCTACGATCGATTCGACCCCATGAGCGATGCCGTGAAGGTTCTCCGTCATGGTGCGGTTGACCCCGCTTCGGTACCAGTACGAGCTATAGAGGATCGAGCCAGGCACCGTGTGCTTGGTCTGGATCAGGCCACACGCCTCCTGGTCTTGCGTCATGTCGCAGCGCACGAGCTCCATCGGGATCGCGCGCTCGACAGGCTGATCGCCGCCGGGATCCGCGAATGCTCCCGCGATGCGCTGGTCTCCCAGGGACAGAACAGGTGCGAGATGCGCGCAGCCGCAGATGCGGCAAGTGGTGCGCGTAATCAGGCTGGTGCGTGGTGCAGGTTTGCGTGTAGTCACGTGATCCTCCGCGGCAAAGGCTATTGGGGACAGCGCCGTGGCGGTGCTGCTTGGCCGGCGGGAACACTACACACGGTGGATACGGCTCGTCTCGAGCGCTCTCGCAGCGCGGACGTCCGGAGATCCTTCTCAGCCGCACCCTAGGATTGGGCATCGATGGCTGAGACGAGTGTCGATGAGCCGGGCCACCCGCCGCTGCACGTCGGCTTGAACCTGATCTTCCTCGTCCCCGGTGAGACAGGCGGCATGGAGATCGCAGCACGCGAGTTGATCCCGGAGCTGCTCGCCCAGGCCGCTCCGGGCATCCGCTTCACTGCGTTTGTCAATCGTGAGGCCGCTGCAGCCGAGGGGCCGTGGCGAGAGCTGCTGCCGGCCGTGACCGTGCCCGTGAGCGCCAGCGACCGTAAGCAGTGGGTGCTTGGTGAGCAGACGTTGCTACCGCCTCTGGCCGCTCGCGCTGGAGTGGATCTGATGCACAGCATGGCCAGTACCGCGCCGCTATGGGGTCGCTTTCGTCGGGTCGTAACGGTGCACGATCTGATCTACGCCCGTTTTCCCGACGCGCACGCTGGGCTGCGCGACAAGGGCATGCGCGTGCTCGTGCCGTGGGCCGTTCGTCGCTCCGATCGCGTGATTGCCGACTCGCAGAGCACGCGCGATGACCTGATGGCGCTGCTTGGCATGGAGCGTGAGCGCGTCGACGTAGTGCCCCTCGGTTTGGGCGCGGTGCAGCATGCCGACCCTCTGAGCGAGCCCGCTGTGCGAGCGCGCTTCGAGCTCGGCGCGCGTCAGGTGGTGCTCAGCCTGTCCGCCAAGCGAGCGCACAAGAACCTGCTGGCGCTAATCGGCGCGCTCGCGCGGATCGCGCCGCAGGAGCGTCCCGTGCTCGTCCTTCCCGGCTACGCCACCGCCTATGAGCTCGAGCTGCGTGCGCGTGCCCGGGCGCTAGATCTCGACGCCGATGTACGCTTTCCCCCATGGGTCTCCGTGGAGGAGCTCGAGGGCCTGTGGTCGATCGCGAGTGCGTCTGTGTTCCCGTCGCTCTATGAGGGCTTCGGGCTGCCCGTGCTGGAGGCAATGGCCCGTGGTGTGCCTGTCGCCTGCTCAAACGCCTCATCGCTCCCGGAGGTGGCTGGCGACGCGGCGCTCCTGTTCAACCCACGCGATGAGACAGCGATAGCGACTGCGCTCATGCAACTGCTCGGCGATCGAGCGCTGGCGGCGCGTCTACGCGAGCGGGGACTGACCCGAGCTCGCGAATTCACGTGGCAGCGAACTGCTCGGCTGACGCTCGATAGCTATGCCCGCGCGCTCGGGCGCTCTGTTTCGGTAGCGCCGCCCAGTGCTGTGCCACTACCGACGGAGTTACCAGTTTCATAAACGTCGAGTACCGCGCGCAGCGAGGACTCCAGCGACAGCCGGTTGGAGTTCTCTGTAAACCACCGCGCGGTGCTCTCGCGCATCGCGACCCCCGCCTCGTGTATGCGCACGATCGCCTCAGCGACTACCTCGGGATCGCTCTTCGGGGCTACGGTGCCGTTGACGCCCTCGTCGATCAGCTCGGTCGCGGCGTTGTCCTCACCGGCCACAACGACACTCGGCGTTCCCTTGGCGGCGGCCTCCACTACGACCAGGCCGTAGCCCTCCCGGCGCGAGGTCACGAGCATGCACGTGGCGCGGCGCATCACCGCTTCCAGTGTTTCTGAATCGGTGAAGCCGCGGGCGGTGACGGCGTCCTGTAGCCCTTGCTCGACGATCGCGGCGTCGAGTACCGCGCGCTCTGGACCTTGGCCGAGGAACTCGCCCCGCAGCCCATCGATTCGCTTGACTGCCAGTGCCATCGCAGCGAGTGCGAGCATCACCTGCTTCTCCGGTATTAGGCGCGCTGCGAACAGCACCATTGGGTCTGCTGGGCGTAGCGTGGCCGCCTCGGAGCTGCCGGCGTAGAGCCCGCGCAGGACCGTCACAGGGCCGTTCAGATGCTCATCGCGCAGACGCCGCGCATGCAGCTGGGAGAAGCAGAAGGCTCGCTGGGGGACTCTGGCGCACGCCCGCTGGACGAGTTCGCCGACACGTCCACCGACGCCGCCGAGGTAGTCACGCCAGTACGAGCGGCTCCAGACCTCAAACCAGTCGACCACCAGCCCGAAGCCCATGAAGGCCTTCAACGAAGCGGCCGCCAGCAGCGAGAAGTACGGGAACGCGCACGTGTGCACGACGTCGTAGCGGCGGCCGTGGCGAAGTAGGTGGGCGAACACGCCCGCTCCAAATACCAGCGGCGGCAGGATGCGCCGACGCCCGCTCTCGGTGTAGAGCGCCATCCGCGGACCGGCGCTCACGACCAGCACGCGCGGGTCAATCTGAGCGCGCTCGCCGCGATCCCACTGACGCAGCGTGAGGTAGGTGACGTCGTGTCCCGCGGCGGCCAGCCGCTCTGCGAGATCGCAATACCAGC
>DATHLT010000048.1:0-2024 GCA_035487855.1 Solirubrobacteraceae bacterium | reverse complement strand
GAGCGCGTGCTTCCCCCGCGCGGGTGAGTCCTCTACGGGGCCGGTTCGCACGCGCCAGGTCAGTGCCTCCTGTAGGTGGGCTTGCCGCGGTTTTGTGGACATCCCCGATCGCTCGGCGTGAGAGTCCGAGCCGGAGGGTGTGTCGATGGGCAGAGCGCGTAGGTCGTTCACGAAGGAGTTCAAAGCGGAAGCGGTGCGGCTGGTGCGCGAGGGCGCCACGGCCGGCAAGAGCGCAGGGCAGATCGCGAAGGACTTGGACCTGACCGAGACGGCGCTGCGGGCGTGGGTCAAGCGCGCCGAGATCGACGAGGGCAAGGGCCCGCCGGGAGCGCTGACGACGGCGGAGCGCGAAGAGCTGGTGCGGCTCCGACGCGAGAACCGAGTGCTGCACATGGAACGCGAAATTCTAAAAAGAGCGGCCACCTTCTTCGCGAAGGAGAACTCGTGAAGTTCCGCTTCATCGAGGAGCAGAAGGTGGCCTTCCCCGTGACCCGGCTGTGCGCGGTGCTCTCCGTCTCGCCGGCAGGCTTCTACGCGTGGCGACTCCGCCCGCCCTCTGCGCGCGCGACGTCCGACGCGGAGCTGGTCGGCAAAATCAAGCAGGTGCACGAGCAGAGCCGGCGCAACTACGGCAGCCCGCGCGTGCACCACGAGCTGCGAGCGCTGGGCCACGACGTCGGCCGCCGTCGCGTCGCGCGCCTGATGCGCGAGAACGGTCTTGTTGCGAAGCGGCGTCGCCGCTTCCGCACGACCACCGACTCCAAGCACGCTCTGCCCGTCGCGCCCAACGTCCTGGAGCGCCGCTTCGAGGTCGATGCGCCCAACAAGGTCTGGGTCACCGACATCACCTACGTCTGGACGCGCGAGGGCTGGCTGTACCTGGCGGCCATCCTGGATCTGTACTCGCGCGCCGTCGTCGGCTGGGCGATGAGCGAGAGCCTGTCGCGCGACATCGCGCTGCGGGCGCTCGAGATGGCGCTTCGTTCGCGCCGCCCGTTGCCCGGCTTGGTGCACCACTCCGACCGGGGCTGCCAGTACGCCAGCGCCGACTACCAGCGCGCCCTTGCTGCGCCGGGCATCGTCTGCTCGATGAGCCGCAAGGGCGACTGCTGGGACAACGCCGTGGCAGAGAGCTTCTTCGCGACCTTGAAGACCGAGCTCGTGAACGAGGCCGACTTCGCCACCAGGGCCGAGGCGCGCAGCGCGCTCTTCGACTTCATCGAGGTCTTCTACAACCGGCGCCGTCGCCACTCTTTCCTTGGCTACCTTTGTCCCGTGGACTTTGAGAAGATGAATTACGAGATCAACAGGGCTGCATAACCGGGGTGCCTACGAAACCGGGTAAGCCCAAGATGCGCTCCTGCAGCCACGCATGCTCACGCGGATAGACGCATGTCGCGGCTAGCATCCGCCCGGACTGCTCTGCCAGGCGCCGTTCGTGCAAACTTCATTCGGCCCACAGAACTCGTATCCGCAAACCAGTTCAATAGGAATATCGCATGGCGAACCCAGGCGAGGACGGTCGCTCGGGCAGCCGCTACCGGGGACGCACCCCCATGTTGCGGCAGCATCGGCGTTCTGGCCGCTGCTGCATTGACATGTCACCCCGTGCCCGTAGTGGCACGTCAGCCCATTGTCGGAGCAAGGACCGCTGATCGTAGAAGGGTTTGAAGGACAGTTGGGGGAGTTGGGGCCAGGCTCCGGCAGGCAGGGTGACGCACCCGGGTTGCCGAGGTTCCATTGTCCTGCAACACAACGGAGTACGGTATCGCACGAGATGTTCCACCAGGCGTCACCGTACTCGCAGTAAAGGCCGTTCTGCGAACACGATGAGCCGACGGTCGGCGCACTCTCGGGGCACACTTGGCTCCAGGCGCCGTCCGCCAGCGCACCGCCATCGGTCGGCTGGCTGCCGTCGGGTCGCCCACCGTCCGCTTCGGGGTTGACGGTCCCGGCACACGCCGAGAGGGCGATGTTCGCCACCAACACGGCAACGAGTGAAGGAGACCATGGGCGTGAAGCTG
>DATHLT010000047.1:0-14927 GCA_035487855.1 Solirubrobacteraceae bacterium | reverse complement strand
AACCTCGAGGTCGACCTGCTCTCCGCCGAGCGCGCGGTGGTCATCGGGAATGGCAACGTCGCAATCGACGTCGCGCGCATGCTCGTGCTGGCGCCATCCGAGCTCGCGCCCACCGACACCGCCGACCACGCCCTCGAGGTGCTCGCTGCCAGTCGTGTCAGCGAGGTCGTGATAGTCGGGCGGCGCGGACCAGCCCAGGCAGCATTCACCAACCCCGAGCTACTCGAGCTGGGCGAGCTCGCCGACGCGGACGTGATCGTCGACCCCGACGAACTCGAGCAGGCCCTCGCCGTGGCGGATCCCAACGCCGCCGATATCACCTCCCGGCGCAATGTCGAGATCCTGCGCGACTACGCCGCCCGCGCGCCCTACGGGCATCCCAAGCGGATTGTCTTTCGCTTCCTGCTCTCGCCGGCCGCCTTCTTCCCAGACGAGCATGGCCGGCTCGGAGCTGTCGAGCTGATCCGCAACGAGCTGGTACCGGCACCCGGCGGTGGCCTGCGTGCCCAACCCACGGACGAGCGAGAGACGATCACAGCCGGGTTGGCGTTTCGCGCGATCGGCTATCGCGGGATCCCGCTACCTGATGTCCCCTTCGACGAGCGCTCCGCGGTCATCCCCAACCAGGCAGGGCGCGTGCTCGACTCCGCTAGCAGCGCCACCCTGCCGGGCGAGTACGTCGTCGGCTGGATCAAGCGCGGCCCCTCCGGCGTGATCGGCACGAACAAGAAGGACGCCCAGGAGACCGTAGACGCAATGCTCGCCGACCTTGCCACCCTAACCTCGTCCAACGGCGACAGGCCCGTCCCTGAGCAGGGCTCCGCGCACCTCCCTGCAAGCCCAGACGCCGGCGCCATCGAGGAGCTGCTGCGCTCGCGCCAGCCCGAGCTCGTCACGTACTCAGGCTGGGAAGCGATCGACACCCACGAGCGTGCGCTGGGCGAGCCCACGGGGCGCCCGCGGGTCAAGCTCACGTCTATTGAGGAGCTTTTGCGGGTAGCCGCAGCTGACGAGCCGTAAACTGTCGCGCTCAGGGCCCCGTTAGCTCATCTGGTAGAGCGCCGGACTTTTAATCCGGTGGGGCGGGTTCGAGTCCCGCACGGGGCATTGCCGCGTCGGAGCTTTCCTCCGACGCGATCTCGATTTTCATGACACCAGGCCCTCAACCGCCCCCTGCCGAGGACTCCCTGGGTATTGTCGCGGACGCGAGAGCCCGTGCAGACGAGACCCTCGATCTCGCCAGTCGCCATCTAGACCCGTCGCTTGTGGATGTGCTCGGCATCCTCGGCTTCGACAAGCAGTACGTCTCCGCACAGGGCTCCTACCTGTATGACGCCGCCGGTCGCGCCTACCTGGACTTCCACACGGGCGAGGGCTTCGCCAGCCTCGGCCACAACCATCCCGACGTGCGCGACACCCTGCACGCCACACTTGCCGCCGAGCTAATCGACGGCGTACAGATCCACTACTCGCCACTGGCCGGCATGCTCGCCGAGGCGCTCGCGCAGCGCCTACCGGAGGGACTCGACGCGGTGTTCTTTGCGAGCGCGGGAGCAGAGGCGGTGGATGCAGCGATGAAGTTCGCACGTGCCGCCACCGACCGGCCCCGTTTCATCTCGTGTGAGAGCAGCTTCCACGGGGTTACCTACGGCCCGCTGTCGCTCGTCGGTGACGAGTTCTTCAAGGAGGGATTCGGCCCGCTGCTGCCCGGTTGCGAGCGCGTCCCCTTCGGCAACCTCGAGCGCCTGGAGGCGCAACTGCGGGGAAAGGACGTGGCGGCGTTCATCGTCGAGCCGGTCCAGGGCCGCATGGTGACGCTTCCACAGGAGGGCTACCTGCAGGGCGCACAAGAGCTGTGCCGGCGCTACGGCACGATGTTCGTCCTCGACGAGATCCAGACCGGGCTGGGCCGCACCGGCAAGTGGTTCGCGCTCGAGCACTGGGGCCTTGAGCCGGACTTCGTGCTCGTCGGCAAGGCGCTCAGCGGCGGCTACATGCCGGTGGCCGCAATGGTCACCAGACGAGAGATCTTCCAGAAGGCTGTGGGAACGCTCGAGCGCTCTTACGTGCATCAATCGACGTACGGGCGCAACCGCCTGTCGATGGCTGCTGGCCTCGCCAGCCTGCGAGTGATCCAGCGCGACGGCCTCGTCGATCACGCCGCGCACACGGGTGCCGTTCTGCGAGATGGACTGCTGGAGCTGCAACAGCGCTACGAGATGGTTAAAGAGATCAGAGCATGCGGGCTGATGATCGGAATCGAACTAGGCGCCCCCAAAGCGCGTTTGGCGCGGCTGAACTGGCAACTGATCCACATGGCCAGCGAGGGCCTGTTCCCGCAGCTGATTGTGATCCCTTTGCATCGCGACCACGGCGTGATCACGATGGCCGCCGGCAAGAACGACGTGATCAAGCTACTGCCCCCGTTGACCCTCTCCGAACACGAGGCGCGTACCTTCCTGGATGCACTCGACACAGTGCTCGCGGAGTGTCATCGAAGCTCCAGCAAGAACTTCGCCGTTGTGCGTGACATCGCCGCCACCACGCTGCGCCGTCAGGCACGCGCGAAGCTCACGTGAGCGATACGTGTCTGATCACCGGCGCCACCGGGTTCATCGGCGGGCATCTGGCAAGGCGCTTGCTGCACGAGGGCTACGCGGTGCGTTGCCTAGTGCGCCCAAGTAGCGACACCTCCCAGCTCGAGCAGCTCGATGTGCAGCTCGCCATCGGCGACCTCACCCGGGCAGACTCGCTCGTGTCTGCTGTAGAGGGCTGCCAGTACGTGGTGCACTGCGGCGCGCTCGTGTCCGATTGGGCTACCGCGCAGGAGATCGACCGCATCAATGTCGGCGGTACGCGTAACCTGCTGGAAGCTGCCGTCGCCGCAGCCGTGAAGCGCTTTGTACACCTCAGCAGTACGGATGTCTACGGCTACCCCGATCGGGCCCAGACCGATGAGACCTACACGGCCACAAGCTTTCGCAACTGGTACGCCCAGACAAAGCTGGAAGCCGAGGCAGAGGTCCACCGCGCGCAAGCCGAGCACGCGCTCACCAGCGTGATCCTGCGCCCTGCCACCGTTTACGGACCGGGCTCGCTCGACGTTGTTGGAGAGATCGCACGAGCAATCAAGGCTCACCACATGCTGCTCATCGACCGCGGTCGACCGATCGCGGGCGTCTGTTACGTAGAGAACCTGCTCGATGCCGCGGTCCTTGCTCTCCAACATGACGCTGCGCCCGGTGAGGCGTTCAACGTCAGCGACGGCCTGCCTATCACCTGGAAGCAGTTCACCGATGGGCTAGCCGACGGCCTGGACTGTCCCGGGGTGCGCTTCAGCCTTCCCTACTGGCTTGCCAACAGCATCGGCTTCACGCTCGAGCACGGCTACCGGCTGCTACGCAGAGCCACAGGACTCAGCCTGCCACCGCTGCTGTCCCGCCAGGCTGTGCAGGTACTGGGCAAGAGTCAGGACTTCAGCAATCGCAAGCTACGCCAGATGCTTGGCTGGGAGCCGCGCGTTGACTATCAAAGCGGGCTCGCGGCCACCATCGAGTGGCTGAAGAACGACCACCTCAGCACCTGACCGTTCGGCGGAATTCGGAAACGGCTCGCCGGATCAGGCTGCGGACTGCACGAGCGGCGGGCGGCGCTCTGCCCACGGCGAGGCCTGCTCGAGCTGGGCGGCGAGCGCGATCAGACTCGCCTCCTGCCAGGGGCCAGCCACCAGCTGCACGCCGACCGGAAGCCCACCGTCGCTCCAGTGCAACGGCAAGCTGACGGCTGGAAGTCCGGTGACGTTGCCAAAGGCGGTAAAGGAGACGCTGCGGACCACGTCCAGCACCGGCTGGTCGGGTGCGGCGTGCTGCGCCTCGAGGATCGCTCCCGCCACGGGCGGCACGATCGCGGAGGTGGGCGTTACCAGCACGTCGAAGTCGCGGCCCCAGCGGGCGACCTCACGGCGGCTGAGCAGCTCCAGTGTGCGCCCGGCGAGCACGTAGTCATACGCGCCCAGCTCGCTGCTGGCGGCACGCTGGTGGGCGATGTGGGGCTCGACCGCCGACCAGTCCATGCCCTCGTAGTCAGCCAAACCGCCAAGGGTGAGGTTGATGAACGGAGGGATCATCTCTTCGGACACGGTCGGCACCTCGACCTCTTCCACCATGTGCCCAAGCCCTTCGAGCACCGCTGCCGCACCGCGCGCACCGGCCACGCACGCCTCGTCGGTGGGGATGCCGAGCGGCGCCTGCGCCATCAACCCGATGCGTAGCCGCCCCGGCGGCGTGGTCGTCGCCTCGGCGAATGCACGCGCAGGGACTGGCGCGTTGTACCAAGCGTTCGGGTCGAAGTAGGCCGTCGCATCGAGCACCGCGGCGGCATCCGCGACCGTGTGCGCGACAACGCCCTCGACGACCGCTCCCAGCCAGCTCTGCGCGAGGCGCGGAACGCGGCCACGACTGGGCTTCAGGCCAACCAGACCGCAGTAGGCCGCGGGGATGCGGATCGAGCCGCCACCGTCGTTGGCGTGGGCAATGGGGAACATCCCGCCCGCGACCGCGGCGGCTGCACCGCCGCTCGAGCCACCCGGAGAATGGTTCGTGTCCCATGGGTTGCGGCTGATCCCAAAGCGGGTGTTCTCCGCTGCTGTGATCACCCCGAACGCGGGCGTGTTGGTGCGTGCGCACAGCACGAACCCGGCGCGCACGAGCGCGTCCACGACCAGCTCGCTCTGCTCGCTCGGACCGGGGGGCGCGCCGTTGGAACCGTAGGTGACAGGCCAGCCCGCGACCGGCGTAAGGTCCTTGATCGGTATCGGCACGCCGAGGAACGGCGCGTCCTCGCCGGCGGCCAGCCGGCGGTCTGCGTCAGCCGCAGCCGCGCGGGCCTCCTCGTCGTTGCGCCACGTAACCGCGTTCAGCTGCGGGTTGCTGTGATCAACCGCCGCCAGACACGCGTCAAGCAGCTCCACGGCCGAAAGCTCCCGTCGCCGCAGCGCAGCTGCAAGCTCGAGAGCGGAGGACGTTGGGTCGAACGTAGCCACCGTGTCGCGACACTACCAGGGCGAGGCTTACCCGTGTCAACGATTTCGCGGCGGCGAGAGCGCACGGCGGCCACCCGGAACCGCTAGCCCCTACTCCGCGCGGCTGAACTCTACGATCGCGATCGCCAGCATCGCCAGGCCGAGTAGCGCCACCACCGCTGCCTCCACCAGTCCGGGGACGTGCCAGCTCCACCACGTCACACCGGGGTCGAGCGAGTGGCGTGCGGCGGCGCTGATGTTGAGGTGTGCGAACACAGCCCGGCGCATCGGGTCGACGGCGTAGGTCAGCGGGTCCAGGCGGTTCAGGACCTCGAGCCAGCGCGGCAGCCCGGATACGGGGAACAGCGCACCGGAGAGGAAGTACATGGGCATGATCGCCATCTGCATCAGCGCCATGAACGACTGCATCTGCGTGATCCGGGCCGCGACCATCACGCCGAACGCGGTGATGGCGAACGCCAGCAGCAGCTGCAGCGCGAAGATCTCGAGGATCAGCGTCGCGTTGTAGGGAACGCCAACGAGACCGGCGAGGCAGAGCACGATCACGCCCTGAAATCCGGCCACGGTGGCGCCCCCAAAGCACTTGCCCAGTACCAGCGAGCTGCGCCTCACCGGCGCCACCATCATCTCTCTCAAAAATCCGAACTCACGGTCCCACACGAGCGACGCGGCAGAGAACATGGCCGTGAACATCACTGCCATGCACAGCACGCCGGGATACACGAACGTGCGCAGGTTGACGCCGTGCGTGCCCGTGGAGGCCAGGCGCGAGAGCCCCGTGCCCAGCACGAACAGGAACAGGAACGGCTGCATCAGCGACGTGAGGATGCGCAGCCGGTCGCGGCTGAAGCGGATCATCTCGCGCTTCCATACGACCCTGATCGCACGCAGCTCATTACGCCAGCTGCGCGTGGGAACGCGCACGCGGGCGATCTCGTGCGGCGTACCGGCCCGCAGCGTGGTCGTCTCGGTTGCCATCAGCCGCTCCCCTGCGTTCTCATCAGCGGCTCATCATCCGCGCGAGGTTGCGCCGCGTGTCGGTCTGGCCCGACTCCGCGTCACGGATCGTCGTGCCCGTATAGGACATGAACACATCATCCAAGGAAGGACGCGCGATGCTCACCGAGCGAATCGAGGGGTGGGCGGGATCCCATTCATCGAACAGCCGCGGCACGAACTGCTCGCCTGCGGGCACACCAAACGTCACGGCACCCTCGGCTACCGTGGCCTCGATGTCGAAGCGCTCGCGCAGCGCGGCGATCGCCGCTTGGTCGTCGGCCGTCTCGATCTGCACGCGGTCCTTGCCCACGTTCGCCTTCAACGCTTCAGGCGTGTCCAACACGATGATCTTGCCCTGATCCATGATCGCGATGCGGTCGCAGTACTCGGCCTCGTCCATGTAGTGAGTGGTGAGGAAGATGGTGATGTCCTCGCGCGCCTTCAGCTCGCGGATGTAGCGCCAGATCGAGCTGCGCGTCTGCGGGTCGAGGCCGACGGTGGGCTCGTCCAGGAACAGCACCCGCGGCGAATGCAGTAGCCCGCGAGCAATCTCCAGGCGGCGCTTCATGCCACCGGAGAATGTGTTCACCCGGCTGTCGCGCCGTTCCCACAACCCCACCATCTCCATCACCTGGCGCATGCGCTCCCCCACCAGCTCACGCGGCACGCCATACAACTCGGCGTGCAGCCGCAGATTCTGCTCGGCGCTCAGATAGCTGTCGAGCGTGGTGTCCTGGAAGACCAGGCCGATGTTGCGTCTCACCTCGTCGCGTTCGCTGACGACGTCGTGTCCGGCGACAAGCGCCGAGCCGCCGCTGGGGCGCACGAGCGTGCACAGCATGTTGATGGTGGTCGACTTGCCCGCGCCGTTGGGGCCGAGGAAGCCGAAGATCTCGCCTGGGGCCACTTCGAAGTCGATGCCGCGAACGGCTTCGACTTCGTCGTAGCGCTTGACGAGGCCGTTGACCGAGACGGCGGCACGGGGCGCCGTCTCGGTGGTCTGGCTTGGAGCTGTGGATGCGGTCGAGCTCAACTGTTCTAGACCACGGTACCGGCATCGGCGCCGGTGTCCTTGTCCTCGCCCGCGGAACTTGCCTCACCACCGGCGACATCCACGTCACCGTCCGCGAGGATCCGATACAGGTCGCGCCGAGTCGTGGTAAGCACGCCTGCGGCCTTTGCGATCTGCCCCTCGCTGCCGGTGTGCATCACCTGTGCGAACGCGTGGGCCACCTCTCGCATGAGCTTTCCGAGCTCGTGCCTTCCGCCAGCGCCCTCGCCAGTCTGCTCCCACGGAGCCGGCTGCTCAGCACCGCGCTCCTCTACGACCTTGCGACCCTCGTCGGTAATCGCGAACAGCTTGCGGCCGTCGCTCTCCTGCGTGCGGATCAAGCCCTCGTCCTCGAGCTGCTGAAGCGCCGGGTACACCGAGCCGGGGCTTGGGCTCCAGATGCCACCGCTTCGCTCCTGGACCTCCTGCATGATCTGGTAGCCGTTGCGCGGCTCCTCCGCCAGCAGCAACAGCGCAGCGGTGCGAATGTCACCGCGGCGTGCCCTCCGTCCCCGTCCGCGCGGACCGCCTGGACCTCCGCCCCGGCCAAAGCCGAACGGACCGGCCCCGAATTGACCACCGAACTCACCCCGTGCCTCGAGGCCACGTCCTCCGTGGCGGCCGTGGCGACCCTCGCCACCGTGCCTGGAGGTCCTACAACCGGGCTTTGCGCCCGTTGAATAAATCTCATTGCCAAACATGTTTAGTTCCTATCGTGAGCTATCAAAGTAGTTACACGATATATCGTAACAACAGAAACGTCAAGTCCCTCCCGCCGGAAGCAGGCAGCGACACACGATCGCCAGCAGACGGCGTGCTCCTTGGCGTGACTTACGCCGCGTACCGCTGAGCGGCGCGAGCCTTGGCCTTGGCGGCCTCGACCTCGCGGTCCTTCGGCGGTGCGTTCGTCACCAGTTCGCCCAGCAGGCGCGTGGAGATCTCGGTCACCTCGTCCACCGCACGCTCGAACGCCTGCGCGTTAGCGTGGGAGGGCTTGGTGAAGCCGCTGATCTTGCGCACGTACTGCAGCGCCGACGCGCGGATCTCCTCGTCGGTTGCCGGTGGCTCGAAGTTGTGAAGAGTACGTATGTTTCGACACATGCTCCGATCGTAGTCGGATCGGCTTTCGGGCGCCTTCGGCGCCGGGAAATCCGATCCGCCCACGATCTCCGCTGGCGAGGGTGGCCAGCCAATGCGGGTGAGCAGGCCGGGCGCGCTAGATAACTGGCTGCTTAGCGCGCACCGCCGGAATGAACACACCTAGCAATCCCCGCAAGGTCGCTGCGATGAAGTTCGTGGCGCTGAAGTAATCGCGCCAGAGCACGATCTCTCCGCCTTGGACATCGAAGCGCCCGCAGACCCAGATCTGGATGTGCAGACGGCGGTACGACAGCACATCCGTGCGCTCGGTCAAAACCGACTCCCCACTCGCGGAGATCGCGTGCATGTACACCTCGAACCCTGCGCCGGCCGGGCCAAGCGATGCTTGCAGGACTCGGCGAACACGCTCGCGGCCGTGGATTGTGGGGAGCCCGACGTTTATGTACTCGACGTTCGACGCCAGCAGATCGGATGCTGCAGCGATGTCCTTTGTGCACAGCAGACTCAGGAAGCGCTCGACGACTGGCGTCGGCGTCAGCGGACCATCGCCCTGGGGGCTAGTGGCGAAAGTGGCGCACACCGGTGGCGACCATGGTGGCGCCAGCCTCGTTTACGACCTCGATGGTGAGCTCGTCGCGGACTGAGCCTCCGGGCTGGACGATCGCGCTGGCGCCGGCGTCCAGGCCAATCTTGGGGCCGTCGGGAAAGGGGAAGAAGGCGTCTGAGGCGAGGGCACAGCCGGGGAGCTGGTCGGGGCGAAACATGCGGGCCTTCTCTACGGCTAGGCGGGAGGCGTCCACGCGGCTCATCTGCCCAGCGCCGATGCCAATTGTGGCCCCGTCCTTGGCGAGCACGATGGCGTTGGAGCGCACGTGGCGGCACACCACCCAGGCGAACAGCATGTCGCGCCACTCCTGCTCGGTGGGCTGGCGGGCGCTGATCGTCTGCATCTGCTCGCGGGTCTCTGAAACCACGTCGCGGGTCTGGACGAGCTGACCGCCGAGCACGGGCTTGCCTTCCAGCTCGTGGGTCCTGGCGGGCCATTGGCCGAGCTCGAGGATGCGGATGTTCTTCTTCGTCTGGAGCGTCTCCAGCGCGACGGCGTCGTAGCCGGGGGCGAGCAACACCTCGATGAACTGTTTATCGAGCTGCTCAGCGCAGGCGGCGTCGACCGGTCGATTGATGGCGATCACGCCGCCGTAGGCGCTTTCGGGATCGCACGCGAACGCGCTTTCGTAGGCCTCCTGGGCGGTGTCGGCGATCGCGCAGCCGCAGGGGTTGTTGTGCTTGACGATCGCACAGGCGGGGGGCTCGAACTCCTCCACGAGCTCACGGGCGGCGGCGAGATCGAGCAGGTTGTTGAATGACAGCTCCTTGCCGTGGAGCTGCTCGACACCGCTCAACAGGTGCGTGGGGGCGCCCGCGCGCGCATAGAAGGCGGCCTGCTGGTGGGGGTTCTCGCCGTAGCGCAGGTCCATGACCTTCTCGTAGGCCTCGCGGCGGCTCGCCGGTAGCTCCTGGCCGCTGGCGCGCCCGGCAAACCAGGTGGAGATGGCGGCGTCGTAGCGGGCGGTACACGCGAACGCCTTGCCTGCGAGCGCTTTGCGCGTAGTCAGCGAAAGCCTGCCGTCGGACTGGCGCAGCTCCGCCAGCACCTGCTCGTAATCGGCGGGGTCGACGAGCACAGCCGCGAACGCGCTGTTCTTGGCGGCCCCACGGATCATGGTGGGGCCACCGATGTCGATGTTCTCGATGACTTCCTCATCGGAGGCGTCGCCGCGGGCGACAGTCTGCTCGAACGGGTACAGGTTCACGCACACAAGGTCTACCTGCTCGATCTGCTGCTCCTCAGCGGCGTGCAGGTGCTCGTCCTCGTCGCGCCTGGCGAGCAGGCCCGCGTAGAGCCGTGGGTGCAGGGTCTTCACACGCCCGTCCATCATCTCGGGAAAGCCGGTGAAGTCCTCGATTGCGCGCACCGGGATGCCGGCAGCGGACAGCTCGCGTGCGGTACCGCCGGTGGAGACGAGCTCCACGCCCATGTCCGTGAGACCCTGAGCGAGCTCGACGATGCCGCTCTTGTCGGACACCGACAGCAGTGCTCTGCGCACGCGCACCTCGCCGGGCGCAGCCCGCTCGACCCGGTGGTGGTGATCGGTCATGACGTCGCCTTCGCTTGCCATCGCCACCAGCCTACCCCTCGCCAGAGCGGACCGCCACGCCCGCTTTGCCGAGCGCACACGTCACACACCTGCGATCCTCGCATCCTCCGCATGAATCGCAATGCGGCGCGGGTTCTCGGGGTCGACGCTGAGCGCGCCAGCAGCGATCAGGGAGACGGCCCGCGGCAAGAGCTCGTGCTCGAGCGGGCGCAGCGCCGCGAGCACCTCCGCCGGCTGGCGGGCGTCGATCAGCTCGACAGCCGCTTGCAAGATGACCGCCCCGGAGTCCACTCCAGCGTCGACGAAGTGCACGGTCACACCGAACACCTTGACCCCGTACTCGAGCGCCTGCTCGACAGCGCGCATTCCCGTGAAGGAGGGCAGCAAAGAGGGGTGGATGTTGATGACCGCACCAGGGAAGCGCTCGAGGAACGGTGCGCCCAACAGCTCCATGTAGCCCGCCAGCACGACCAGCCGCGCGCCGTGCTCCACCAGCCAGTCCGCGAGCGCCTGATCGCGCACACCGCGGTCGAGATAGGCCGAGCGCGCGAACACCGCCGTGGGCACCCCCCGCTGCTCTGCGCGCGCGAGCGCCTGGACGCCGGCGACGCTGGACGCCACCGCCACGATCTCCACGTCGCGTCCGTGCACCGTGTCGAGCAGCGCCTGCAGGTTGGTGCCCGTCCCCGAGACGAGTACGGCGATGGGAAGTCGCTCGCTCATGCGCGCCACGATAGCTGTGCGCAACATCACAGAGCCTGCCGCGCGGATGGCCTTCAATAGTTGGAAGGGGCGGGGAGGCTTCGTAAAGCCACCCATAGGAACACGCCCATGCTTTCAATTTTGATCTCCCTTCTCGTAGTAGCTGTTCTTGGCTACTCACTGCGATCAGGACGCTCAGACAAGCTGATTGTGCACCGCCCCTACAACAATCGCTACAACGACGCGTCCGGCGCCCGCGACTACCACCTGCTGTGAGCCCACACGCCGTGCACGCGAGCGACCGAGGACGCCGACAGGCGCCGCCATTCGGGCGTCAGGGGGGCGTCAGGCGTTGATCAGCGGCAGGGCGTCAGGCTCGAGCGAGTACTTGCCTGCGGCCCCATCGGAGCCGGCAAGCGGGTACTCGCCGCTGAAGCAGGCGTCGCAGTGGCTTGTGCGGCTGCCGCGGATCGCCTCGTAGACGCCTGCGAGGGACAGGTAGTGAAGCGAGTCGCAGCCGAGCTCGGCGGCGATCTCCTCGGTGGTGCGCCCGTGGGCGATCATCTCCTCGCGGGTGGACATGTCGATGCCGTAGTGGCAGGGGTTCTTGATGGGTGGCGCGGAGATACGCATGTGAATCTCCGCGGCACCTGCGTCGCGCAGCATCTGCACGATCTGGCGGGTGGTGTTGCCGCGGACGATGGAGTCGTCGACAACCACCAGGCGCTTGCCGGCGACAACCTCGGGAAGCGGGTTGAACTTCAGGCGCAGGCCGTGCTTGCGCAGCTCCTGACCCGGCTGGATGAACGTGCGGGCGACGTAGCGGTTCTTGACGAAGCCGTCGTCCTGTGGCAGCCCGGCGGCGCGGGCGAGACCGCGGGCTGCGGGGTTGCCAGAGTCGGGAACGGCAACCACCATGTCAGCCTCGACGGGTGCCTCACGCCAGAGGATCTCGCCCATGCGTCCACGGGCAACCTGCAGCACCTGGTCGTTCATGCGCGAGTCAGGGCGCGCGAAATAGATGTACTCGAACACGCACAGCGCGCGCCTGCCGTCGGGCACGACCATGCGGCTCTGCAGGCCGTCCGGGCCGAGCGTGACCAGTTCGCCGGGCTCCACATCACGCAGGAACTTGGCGCCGATGATGTCGAACGCGCAGGACTCGCTGGCAACGCAGTAGTGCTTGCCGTTGGATTCACCGGCGTCACCTTCGAGGTGCTCTGGACCCGACTCCAGTAAACCGATGGACAGCGGGCGCAGGCCGTGGGGATCGCGGAAGGCGACGACGCGGTCCTTGGTCATGGCGACGATCGAGAACGCGCCACGCAGTCGCGGGAGCACGTCTGCGATGGCGTCCTCCACGTGCTCGGCGGGGTGGGTGGCGATCATGGCGGCGATGATCTC
This sequence comes from Solirubrobacteraceae bacterium, assembly GCA_035487855.1. Lineage (GTDB taxonomy): Bacteria > Actinomycetota > Thermoleophilia > Solirubrobacterales > Solirubrobacteraceae > Palsa-744. The sequence continues at coordinate 2,470 of DATHLT010000047.1, read as the reverse complement.
CGAGTCAGACGTGGAGCTGAAGGTGACGCCGCGGGCGAGCAGCTCCTCGTGGAGCTCGAGCGCGTTGATCAGGTTGCCGTTGTGTGCAAGTGCGACCTCGCGGCGTGAGCCGTTGGTGCCCTCGGAGCGCTGTACCGGCTGGGAGTTCTCCCAGGCGTTGGAGCCCGTGGTGGAGTAGCGCACGTGGCCGATGGCGAGCTCGCCGGCAAGCGTGCGCAGGTCATTCTCGGTGAACACCTGGTTGACGAGCCCGAGCTCGCGGCGGGTGATGATGTGTCCGCCGCGATCGGCCGCAGCGATCCCTGCCGACTCTTGGCCACGGTGCTGAAGGGCGTACAGCGCGAAGTAAGACAGACGCGACACCTCGTGACCGGGCGCGTACAGTCCGAACACTCCACACTCGTCGCGCGGTCCGTCACGCATCACGTTCACAAGCTAGCAGGCATGGTCGCACAGCTGGGAGGGAAGCTGCGGAGCGTGCCGATCACAGGAACAGCTCCGCGAGGCGTGCGTGGGCGTCGCCCAATTCCTGCAGTGTGATGGTCATCATCGTGCCGGCTGCGGCACCGGCCTGGACCACGGTGAGGGTGTCCTCGCCGACCCGTCCGAGCACACGCATTTGGACGCCGCCGGCAGCGGCCTGCTCCACGAGCCGGTCCAGTTGGTGGACCTCACCGCTGACGATGAAGCCGCCGGGGGCCTCGCCGAACAGCGCGGCGATGACGGCCGTGGCGGCGAGCGACACGGACCCCGAGTCAGGCTCGGCCCCCTGGGGAGCATGGGCGGGGAGCAGTGTCTCCCAGAAGTCCTCCGCCAACTCGACCTCCGCGCCGAGGCCGCCGGCGAGGCAGCACTCGGCGAGCGCGACGGCGAGACCGCCCTCGGCGATGTCGTGGGCGCTTGAGAGCACGCCCGCGCGCACGGCGTCACGGACGAAGAGCTGCGCGGCGCGAACAGCGTGAACGTCGACAGCGGGCAGCCCGTCGGGGAGCGGCTGCCCGAGCAGCTTGGCGAGCTCGCTGGCGGCGAGCGACGGCTGGAACGGTCCGACCAGCGCGATGTGCTCGCCAGCTTGCTGGAAGCCCAGACGGCCGGCGCGGTCCACGTCGGGCAGCCTGCCGACCATGCCGATGACCGGCGTGGGGTAGATGGGCCCAGTGGCGCCCTCGTTGTAGAGGGAGACGTTGCCGCCGACGATCGGCGCCTCCAGCGCACGGCAGGCGTCGCCGAGCGCCCTGACGGATTCGCTCAGCTGCCAGGCGATGTGCGGCTTCTCGGGGTTGCCGAAGTTGAGGTTGTTGGTGGTGCCGAGCGGCTGGGCGCCCACACAGGCGAGATTGGCAGCGCACTCGAGCACGGCCTCGACGGTGCCGGTGTAGGGGTCAGCGGCAACGCGCCTGCCGTTGCAGTCGATGCTGACGGCCAGCGCGGAGCCGTCTGGCAGCGCAAGCACGGCTGCGTCGGCCTGCTCGGGGCGACGGACGGTGCGCGATTGGACGATCGAGTCGTAGCGCTCGAACAACGCTCTGCGCGAGGACAGGTTTGGAGATGAGAGGAGTGCGAGCAGAGTCTCTTGGGGTGGTGCCGTGAGTGATATACCCGCGGTTGACTCAGGCGCGGGGTAGATCGGCTGGGTGGGCTTTCTCGGGGCGATGTCATAAAGCGGGCAGTCGTCGACGAGCGCGGCGACGGGCATGTCACCGACGAGCGCACCCTGCTGGAGGATGCGCATGCGTCCGCTGTCGGTGACGGTGCCAATGGCAGCCCCGTTGACCTCCCACTTCTCACAGATGCTCATCACGGCGTCGACATTGGCGGGCTCAACGACGCACAGCATGCGCTCTTGGGACTCCGAGACCATGATCTCGAACGGCTGCATGTCAGCCTCGCGCAGCGGCACATTTGAGACGTCCAGGTCAATGCCAACCTCGCCTTTGGAGGCCATCTCCGAGGCGGATGAGGTGAGGCCGGCGGCGCCGAGATCCTGCAGGGAGACGATCAGCCCGCGGTCGAGCAGCTCGAGCGAGCACTCCATCAGCTTCTTCTCCTCGAACGGGTCGCCTACCTGGACGGTGGGGCGCTTGCTGTCGTCATCGTCTGCGCCGAGCTCAGCGGAGGCCAGCACGGACGCGCCGCCGATGCCGTCGCGGCCGGTGGACGCGCCGAACAGGATCACCACGTTTCCCGGTCCGGCGGCGGCGCTGCAGACGAGCCGCTCGCGCTGGGCGAGCCCGAGCGCCATGGCGTTGACGAGGCAGTTGCTCTCGTAGGGCGCCTCGAAGTACACCTCGCCGCCGACGGTGGGCACACCGATGGAGTTGCCGTAGTGGCCGATGCCGGAGACGGCGCCGTCGAGGAGGTAGCGCGAGCGCCGGCCCCGCGCGCCGGGGTCGCCAAGGGAGGCGGGATCACCGGGTGCAGCCGAGTCGGGAGCTGGTGCGCTGCCGGGCACACCGAAGCGCAGCGAGTC
>DATHLT010000046.1:0-5098 GCA_035487855.1 Solirubrobacteraceae bacterium | reverse complement strand
CGACACGACGACCAACGAAACGTGCTCTACGCAGCCCGTGAAACACCGCTCTCAACCCCCCACCCGATACAAGCATCCCTCACTCCAAGCGCTCGCTGAACAAAGCTGACCACAGTCAGCGGCGCATCTTGCCAGCCCCAGCCCAAACGACAAGCACACACCACACAAACAGCCCGCCCGAACGAAAAATACCCCGCCGAGCCTGCCCGAAGACACCCCACACCCGCCACAGAACAACCCGAAACGTTTCTGACTTCTGTCAACCATAGAACCGCGCGACCAGCTGAAGCTGACTAAAAACATCGTGAGCGAGGAAGATCATGATGATCGCGGCACCGACGGCGGGGCCCCAGCGCCGGCCGGCGCCGCGCGCGGCGAGCGCGAGCACGGCCCCGAGCGCGGGGAGCAGCGGCAGTAGGTAGCGGGCCTGCCCGAATTCCGCGTCGAGAGCCGGGAACCTGTCATAGGAGTCCCCGCCGACGAGGACCAGTAGGCCGACCGCGATCACGCAGTACACGGCCAGCTCGGCGGCACGGCCGCGCAACGCGCCTGCGTTCGCGATCACCTCGCGCAGGCACAGAGCCAGGATCAAGCCGGTGGGGATCAGGGCGAGCTCGTAGACCCAGCTGGGAAACGTGGTGTCGAGCCAGCCATACAGCCCTACGTACCAGTCGAACCAGATCTGCCGCGTCGTGAAGATCCCGGCGAAGTCGTTGTGCATTCCCGGCAGCCGCGGCAGGTAGAGCTGCCAGATGTAGCTCATCTCGGCCAGCGGTGCGCGAATCGTGGCGAAGGTGCCGGGTATGAACCCGAGCGCCTGCGCACCGGACGTTAGGTTCCTCACGACAAACAGCGCCCCGGGACTGAGCGCGATCGCGATCGCGATCGCCAGCGAGACGTAGGCTGAGCGTCCCTGCGTCCGTGCAGCGCGGACGCTCAGGACGATCAGTCCAAGGATCGCTCCCGGCGCGATCCCGAGGAAGTTGAGCTTCGTCAGCAGACCGATCGCCGTCAGCGCGCCGAGCGCGACCGCCAGCCCCCGGGTCAGACCCCGACGAAACGCCCGCGCCAGGCAATAGAACAACGCCGCGGTCACCGCGTAGAGCATCGGTTCCGGGGTGACGGCCCCCGACATGAAGCCGAGCAGCGGGACGAGCGCCACGCCAAGCCCTCCCACGGCCCACGCCCACGGAGCCCGCGGGAGCGCCTCGCGCACGAACAGGAAACTGAAGAGAGCGGTGAAGCCGGCCATCACTGCGGACAGCAGCCGCATCAGCTCGATGCGATCGAGCAGCGTGCCACCCGCACCCAGGCTGTAGGGGATCGCCTGCAGCGCGTAGTACAGCGGCGGCTCCGCCGCCGCCACCCCCGCACCGACACCCTTTACGCTGGAGCTCTCCGCCCGCCGGAGATCGCGCTGAAGCTTTTCCTGCTGCGCTTGCGAGGAGATCGTCTGGTACTCCGGCTCCTCAGCCACGGTCGGTAGATGCAGGTCTTCGAGCGCGACGAGCTCTTCAGCCGAGAAGCCGTCGCCTTTCAGGGGAAGTTTGCCGTTCCCGACGAGATCCTGAACATAGGCCACGTGCTCGGGCTCGTCGGGCACCTGAAACGGCGGCGAGATCAGCGACCAGCACACAGCGTTCAGACACGCGACAGCCGCGCACAGCCACGCGAGCGTCGGAATCCGGCGCAGAGCCACGCGAGGCGACGCGAGAAGAGGCCGCCGGCGGTCCGCTCGAAGCCCACGCGCCGCGGGCCGGCGGGCTCCTCGACCTCTGAATTGCGCAATCGTCCTCTCGAACGCGCGCCCAACCTCGCCCCCGCTCCCGGGCTGGCGCGGAGGCGAAGCGCCGGGCTCGGTCTTGGCGCGGCTCATCCGAGCTCTCGCAGGATCACTCGCGCGCACAGGCCGCACACGCCCACCATCAGGGCAACCGCGAGCAGGACGCTCCACGTGCCGCTGGGTGCGTGGCCGAGACCCATGCGACGCGCGACTTCGGGAGCCAGCGACCACCACGACGAGCCGCTCGCGCGCAGATATTCCACACGCACGCGCCCCGGCAATGACCCGCTCGGCCCGCGCGCCGCCAGCGCTCCCGCCGTGGATTCCCCGAACAGCCCGACCGATTCGTCCCCGTTCGTGAAGAACGTGAAACAGAGATCCAACCCCGACCGCACAGTCGAGAGCCGCTTCACCGGTATCGTGACGACGCCCCCCGTCCAGCCCGACCCACGTTCGCCACGAGCCACCAGGCGCCCCCGTGCCGAGACGGTGAGCGTGACCCTCGGGCCGAGAAAGGCGTAGGACCTCAGTCGAATCGCGGAGATGTCTCGCGGCAGGACTTCGTGGGGCTGGCAATAGGTGCTGCCGGGCTGAGGCTCTCCGATCGGCGCTTCCTGGGAGGTGTTGACGCCGGCGACGGCGATGGGCGAGCGCGACAGGGTGATCGCGATGGCCGCCAGGCCGAGCAGCAGGCCGGCCCCGACGATGACCTTGACACGCACGTGGATCACGGTGCGGCCATCGCGCCGTCCAGCAGCATCAACATCGCGCGCACGATGGCGCGACCACGGCTCGCCGTCAACAGCACGCGCCAGAGCGATCGCGATCGCCCACGCCGCAGGGCGAGCCGAGCCGCGCTCTGCAAGCTCCTGTCTCCGACCCTTTGCCTCTGCGCAGGCACCGGCGAGAATCGAGAGAAAGAGACAGTTCCGGCAATCGCTTGGAATGACCGCAAGCAGACGTTAGATTGCCGCCCTGGCAGCCACCCTCGATCGGCACGAGCCAGGGAGCAACGATGAGACTTTCCCCACGAACGTTCTCGGGCATCCTGCTCGCCTCAGCAACAATGCTCGCCGGCTGCGGCAGCTCGACACCATCTCCAAAGCTCGCGAACATCACCTTCAGGAGCGCCGCGATCGAAGGGACCTCGATCCCCGCCCGCTACACATGCGACGGCTCGAACACCTCCCCCCCACTGGAATGGGGCAAAGTCCCAGCCCGAACCGGAACGCTCGTGCTGATGCTCGTCGGCGCGAAGGTCAACCCTGCGACACGCACCGCCAAACTCTCCGTCGAATGGGCAGTCGCCGGCCTGAACCCAGCACTACACCGAATCGCCGCCGGCCGGCTCCCCCCCGGCGCATTCGTCGGGGAGGCCACCCACGGCAAACACCGCTACTCCATCTGCCCCGAGAAAGGCCAGCCCGAGCAATACCAATTCGAACTATACGCCCTACCACCCACCGAGCTCGTCTCACCACACTTCGCAGGACTCCCAGTCCTCGCAGCACTCGCCAGCAAATCAACCCCCGCCATCGGACACGGCGACTTCATCACAAAATACAAACGCACATAGAGCATGCCGAACGCAGGCAAGACCCCCAGCCGTGCCCGGAACCGAATTGAAGGAGGAACACCGATGCGCCGACAGTCGAAGGCGATATTGCGCACTGCGCTTCTGTCGGCGCTGGTCGCAGCCCTGGCAGCCTGCGGCTCCAGCTCGCCCGCCAGGACGGGAACGACAGCAACACCCGCGAACCTCGACGTCAAGAGCCCCGCGATGGTCGGCGAACGGATCCCCGCCCGATACACGTGCGACGGGCAGGGCATCCCCCCACCACTGGAATGGGGCGCCGTGCCGCCCAACGTCCGACAGCTCGCGCTGTTCCTCGTCGGTTACAGGCCAAAGTCAGGGAAAGAAAAATTCAAAGTCTCCGTCGAATGGGCGGTCGCGGGTCTCAGCCCGAGCTTGCACCGACTCGCTCCCAGCCAGTTGCCCGCCGGGGCGCACGTTGGCGTCGCCAGCGCCGGCCACCGCTACACGCTGTGCCCGGCGAAGGGCGCAACCGTCCACTACCAATTTGAACTCTACGGCGTCCCCGCCTCCGTGAGCATCCCTGCGCACTTCTCCGGCCTGGCGCTCCTCAGCCAGCTGACGGCGCCAAGCGGGCCCACCCGCGCCAACGCCTACGGAGGCTTCGTCGCGATCTACAGCCGTGCGTAGGCTATCGAAGGCAAGCGCTCACGACGACTCGTCGAACACAGCACGGCGTCACGAGCGATCTCCGCCTCCAGGCAACGCGAGCTACGTGGCGCCGTCGACCCTCTCGCAAAGAAGGAGGGCCGGGGTACCACAACCCCGGCCCTCCAATCTGTGCTGCTTCTCTGCTACTTAGACGTGTCGCCTAGAACGATTCGCTGGCGATTACGCTCGAGGGTTCGGTGAGCTTCTGTTCGCCCTTGAGAATGGCGGTGTTTTCGCCTGGGTTGTTCGGGATGCCGACTTTCAGGTCGAGCACACCGTCAAGAACGCCTTTGAATCCGAGGAATTCGCCGCAGCCTTCGGCCCCCGGCGCTGACCACGTGTTGTTGTCGACCAGGGTGTTCCCGATGAGGCGGAGCACGCTGAGTTCTTTTTCGCTTTCTCCTCTGATTTCGCCGAGGGCGCCGTGGATGGATTTCCAGCCTTTAGGCGGCGATTTCAGCGATGTCGCACCGGTAGTCAGGTGCAGCTGCAACGGATGCGTTTCAGATCCGATGTAGCAGGCGCTACCCAGGAGCGGGTTTTTGAGGTGCACGCGGAGGGGCAGTGTAAGAGCCGTGCCTTCTTCGCGGTTCGCGTTGAATTCGTTGACGATCACCGGATTGTGTTCGCTGGCGACAAGTTCCGCAGTCGCGGTGACCCCTAGCGCTTTGCCTTCAAAGAAGAATTTGCAAGCAGCGCGAAGTAGCGGTTCTGTGATTTTCGTGCAGTCGACGAAGTCGCTGATGCCGCCTGGTACGTTGAGTTCGGTTTTGGAGAGGCTTTCGCCGTTCTTCGCCGGTAGCGCGAAGTATTCGGCTTCGTTTTCGGGGTTCCCGGTTTTGATGTTGCCGCCCTGGAGCGTGATCGTCTGCCCCGAGCCGGTGATCGGCACTCTGGTGTTCCCGATCACGAATTCGCCTTCGGTCGTCTGGTCGTAGGTGCACTGTGCGAGGCCCGGTATTTCGGTTGGGCACTCCTTGAACACTTTGAAGATGCCTTTGGGTTCCGCCATGGCGGGCGACGCGGATGCGAGGGCCGTCACCGGCACCATCAGCGCCATCACTGCCATG
>DATHLT010000045.1:0-2072 GCA_035487855.1 Solirubrobacteraceae bacterium | reverse complement strand
GAGCTGGATCGGGGCGGAGCGACGCGCGCAATCGCCCGCATGCGCTGCTTGCAACTCGCTCGACTAGGCGGTCATGAGCTAGCACGGGCCGGCTATCGCGAACGTGGCACAGCGATGGCCAGCTCCCACCGGAGTCTGGCGCTCAGTCATCAGCGATGCGATCGCCACTCTGTCGTCTGCGGATGATCAAAAGCAATCGCCGGCGGGGCGCGCTTTCCGCGCCAAGCAGGACGCAACCCACGCCAGCAGAAATGCTCGTCGTCGAGCGAAACAAGTCACCTACTTCGCAGCGGGATTCGACGGGATAGACCAGCCTGATCGCTCTCGTTCTCAGCAGGCGGCATGCGACTTCTAGGTTTCGTGCAAGCGGGAGTTTTGGGCGTGCGGGTGGCGTCGGCGCGGCCAGCTCTACTTCGCGTTGCCGGCGCGGAAGTACGCGATGTAGTCGGCGACCGAGCGCTCGACGTCCCACTCCGGCAGGTAGCCGGTGTCTTGGTGCAGTCGGGTGATGTCGAGGTAGCTGGGCGGCACGCTGGACCCGGGCTCGAGCTCGAGTTCGAAGTCGGGCACGACGGACGTGATCGCGGCGATCACCTCTGCGTTGGTGGTCATCTTGCCTGAGGCCACGTTGTAGGTGTCGTGGCTGAGCGTGTCGGCCGTCTGAAGCAGCGCGGTCGCTCGGCCGAGGTCGTACACGTAACAGAGGTCGAGGCCGTCATCGGCCTTGAGCCGCCCGCCGACGCCGGAGAGGTCGACCGGTGTGCCCGTCGCTGCCGCGTAGACGAACTGCGGGGCTGGAAAGGCGAAGTTCGGCAGGTGCCCCAGAGGTCCCCATGCTCCGCTGATGCGCAGGTGGATGATCTCCAGGTCCGTCGGCCCGGCCAGGTATTTGCCGAGCAGCTCACTGATCCGCTTGAAGGTCGGGATCACGTGCGGGGCGGTGAGCGGCACCGGCAGATCCTCGCTCAGGGCGCCGGTGTTCGCCAGGCCGGCGTAGACGCCGATCGTACTGGCCAGGCTGACGCGCTTGACTCCCCACTCCTGCGCAACCTGGACGATGTTGAAGAGCCCGCCGAGCGCCTCACGCGCCGCCGCCACCGGGGCCTCGTCTGGATTGGGTGGCCAGGGCATCGAGCCGGCCATGTGAACGATTCCGGTGATCGTGTGGTCGCGGCCGATCGCCCGCAGGGCATCGAGGTCCTTCACGTCGGCCTGCACCGCGCTCACCGGTGCGCTGAAGCGCCCGTCCGGAATCTCCGGACTGCTGCGCTGAACGAGTACGCACCCCTCGCCGATGTCCAGCAGCGCCTGCACGGTGGCGCTGCCGATATGGCCGAGCCCTCCGGTAATCAAGATCATCGTTGCTCCTGTCTGTAGCCGTCCGTGATGCTGATCATCAGCACTACAGACGTTCAGACTAGCGATAGGCTCGGTTCAATGCGGATGAGCGGTGACACGCGGTCACAGACGAGCCGGCGGCTGGCCTACCTGTTCAAGCACGCGGAAAGGCTGATGGCTGAGCTGCATGTCGAGGCGCTCGCGCCGTTCGATATCCACGCGCGCGATCTCGGGGTGCTGTTGGTGATCGACCGCTTTGAGCCGGCCTCTCAGCAGCAAGTCGCCGAGCGCTTGGGCGTCGACCGCACAACGATGGTCGCCATCATCGACGCGCTCGAAGGCAAGGGCATCATCGCTCGCCGCCCCGACCCCGAAGATCGCCGTCGCAACGTGGTCGAGCTAACGCCAGCCGGCCAGGACCTTCTCCGTCAGGCGACCGCGGCCAGCGACGCGGCTGAGGCTGAGCTACTCGCTCCGCTCAGCCCCGAGGAGGGCGAGCAGCTGCGGGACCTTTTAGCGCGGGTCCTAGTCCGCGACTAAGCGCAGATCCGACCCGGAGTCTGCGTGAAAGTCGCGCGAACGGGAGATCTCGCTTTCGGAGATCTCCGCGGAGACGCGCTTCACGGCGTCAGACACATGTGGTTATCCCTTCTCGCCCCGCCCTCCGGTCGGCGGGGTCAGTTCGCTTTGTCTTCGGATCCGAACCGCTACAGAGCAGCCATTCGCGCCTCGAG
>DATHLT010000044.1:0-2274 GCA_035487855.1 Solirubrobacteraceae bacterium | reverse complement strand
GCGGCGATCTCCTTGGCCAGCTCCGGGTCGTTACGGTCGCTCGCCCACCGCGCGAGGTCCAGCTGTGGGACCTGGCTCGCAACCCCATCCAGGTAGGCGTCGGTGACGTAACCCGTGCCCTCCTCGCCCTGCTCGGCGTAGAAGGTCTCGACAAAGTACCACGCCTTGTCCTGCTTGCCCGCCGCCAGCGCCGCAACCTGCTGCGCCACGAAGACGTCCGGCTCGCGCGTCGCTGTCTGCAGGGCGCGGTACTTGATCTGCAACTTGCCGGTGTGGACCCACCGCCGGATGATCGAAGGCAGAACCTCCAGCGAGAACTGCTGGCAGAACGGGCACTCGAGGTCACCGAAATACTCGAGGGTGGCCGGCGCGGAGGGCTCGCCGAGCGCGTTTGCGCTCTGCGGGATGTCCGCGAGAAGTACGTCGATTTCGTTGCTGTCATCGGTAGCGCTCATTGGGCGGAAGGTAGCACTAGGTCGCGGCCTTTCAACTGGCGGCGGGCGCAGCGGCGGGAGCGGGGGCTGACGCCGTGGCGGGGCGCACGAGCGCGAGCACCAACATGCCGCCGCTGCGCGCCAGCGAGTCTCCCAGGCCGAGCGGTGCGGCAGCTCAGCTGGCGCTGAGCGCGGCTATTCCGGCCATCAGCAGCGCAGCGAAGACGATCGCCGCGACCAGCAGGCTTCCCACGGCGAACCAGATCACGAAGAGGACGATCCATGCGAAGACGATGAACCCGATCGAGAGTTCGCGCTTGGACCTCCTGCGCGCGCGTTTCGCGCTCTCCCCCGCCTGCTTGCGGGGATCGCCATATCGCTTCTTCTCGCTCATCTGGGAGCGGCTCGGTCCTGGATCGCGCCCGCCCGGCTTGTGTCGGCCACTGGTCAACTGTGGCATGCAGCGGTGGCGCCGCCGTCCCCCCAAACGGATGAGGGGCCGATCTGCACGCAGGATGCTGGTCGCATGCGCTCGACCCACGTCGCGCCGCGCGCTGCGGGTGCGTCGCGGAGGATGTATGCTCGCCGCCAAGCAGTATGGGACGGGGGGCGTGTTGAGGCGATCGGTTGCGACGGCTAAGGGGCGGAAGCTGTGGCTGGTTCTGGTCACGTGCGCGTTGGCATGCGCGATCGGGTCGGCGACTGCGAGCGGCGCAGTTTTCGATGCTCACACGCCGCTCTCAACTCCCGGAGGTGCCTTGGGGAGCCAGGCACTTTCGCTTCGTGCGCTAGACCCCCCTGCAGCGTCAGCGAGGCACTTGTACTGCCGAAATCCAAGCGCCCAATTCATCTGTTACAAGCCGCGCCAGATCAGTCGTGCCTACGGCTTCTCGCCGCTGATCCGCCGTGGCGAGAACGGTAGCGGCGTGACGATCGCAATCATCGACTGGACCGAAGACCCGACGATCGACGAAGACCTCGCCACATTCGACTCCAGATTCAAGCTGCCGGCACCGCCGAGCCTTGAAGTGGTCGCGCCCTCCGGGGTGACCCCATTTGAAGCATCCGACCCGGAAGATGTCATAGGCTCGTTCGAGGTCTCGATGGATGTCGAGCTGGCGCACGCGACCGCGCCCGCAGCGAAGGTCGTGCTGGTGCTGGCCCGCTCGGGCGAAAGTGGCGAAATCATCGACACCGAGCGCTACGTCGTCGCACACCATCTCGGAGATGTCGTCTCGATGAGTTACACCGAAACCGAGGAATGCGAGTCCGCAGCGCTTCGCGAAGAAGAACAAACCGTGTTCAAGGAAGGCGTGGAAGACGGCATCACGTTTGTCGCTGGGTCTGGCGACGAAGGTGCCGTTGCTCCGAACTGCGAATACACCGCGCCGCTCTCGCATCCCGAAGTGAACGTTCCAGCCAGCGACCCCAACGTCACGGCGGCTGGCGGTAGCGAACTGACAGCGAACTACGGCTCGGGCGGCTACATCAGCGAGTCCGTCTGGAACGAAACCACCCCATCGAGCATCTGGCCCGAACATCTGGCGAGCGGCGGCGGCTTCAGCCCGCTCTATGCGACACCGAAATATCAAGAAGGCGTCCCAGGGATCACAACGCAGCGGGGCGTCCCCGACGTTTCCGCCAATGCCGCGGTAGACGGCGGCATGGTCATGGTCTGGGGCAGCAGCGGCCAGAGCAAGGAAGAAGAAGAAAAGTACGGCAACTACTGGATCTCCGGAGGAACCAGCGCGGCGGCGCCCCAGTGGGCAGGGCTAGTCGCGATCGCGGACCAGGTCGCCGGCCACGCGTTGGGGAACATCAACCCCGCGTTGTACGAAAT
>DATHLT010000043.1:0-3978 GCA_035487855.1 Solirubrobacteraceae bacterium | reverse complement strand
TCGGTAGGCCCGGACCTACCTACACCGCGTTCTGAACGTCCCTGGGCACGTCACCTAGGCGCAGAGGATCTGTGCTGCGACGATCGTGCCGACGCCCATCTCCGCGAGCAGACAGGGCGCGAGGCGAGCAACGATCGGTTTGATCTCCGCTTCGAGTTCTTGTGCTTCCTCTGCGAGCGCGAGTGCTCGTCGTGCGCTCGCGCGGATCGCGATCGTGGTGGCGCGCTGCTCTGAGTCTTGTGTGGGGCTGATGCGCAGACGCGCGCAGCGCGCGAGCTGCTCGTTCGTGGGTAGAGAGCGCAGCCCTTCGCGCAGGGCTGGCGCGGCTGAGATGAGCAGGCCCTTCATCAGCGTGATCGCCGCGCGCTTTGAACGCACCGCGCTATTGCGTGTGGCCAACAGCACACGCAGTGCCTCGCGCTCTCCGCGCTGGCGGGGACGCGCGAGATGCTCGCGTGTGAGCGCTTCGCGAGCTGCACGGATCGCGTCGAGCTCATCAGACTTCGCGCGATCGCGGCGCGCGGGGCGACGAGGACGATCAACCTCGAGCACCACCTCGCCCTCCTGCTGGAGGAACACGGCCAGCCCCGCGCCATAGCTGCCCGTTCCCTCGACCGCCCACGCCCGACGGCCGGGGGCACTCTCACACGCGAAACGCAGCAGCCGCCTGTAGCCGCGCTCATTCGCGGCGACGGTGATCTGTCCCTCAACGACCGCTGTGTCCGCGGCAAGGATCGCCGCGCTGTGCGAGTCGCGGTGCGTGTCGACGCCGAGCACATGATCGGCTTGGTCTGCCAGCATGAAATACGACCTCCTGTTCCTGGGGGTTTGTCTGTCGGTGCTCGGCCTGGGCAACGGAACCGCAAAGGGCAAGACTGTGATGAGTCACGCCCCCGCAACGGGGCGGACAGGCTTCTGATCAGGCCACAAGCGGAGGCCAGGCCGGGACCGGCAGCAACAGACGGACAGATCAGGCCAAGAGCACCCACGCAAAGCGCAGGGCCAGTGCATATGGGGGTCACGTCCATCGCCACCGGGGCCAGCCTGAACACCAGGCCCGACGTTCCCCCAGCTGGGGGAACGTCGACTACAACGCAGCCGCTGAACGCACCATCACGACACAGCAACTGCTGTGCACACACTCACAGTGCATCTAGTCTGCAACGGTGGCCTTTGGGCGGCTCGGCGCTCCGGGAACGCGACGACGGCGAAGACGACGGATGCGCGTTCTGTGGTTGGGCGCGATGTCTGATGTGTTTGTAGGCGCCGTCTGAATACTCCCCACTCTTGGCCGGTTGAAAATTGACCCCCTGCTGGGGTGGGAGCCTGACTCGGTTAGCCATGCCGAGGCCAGGAGGAGGAGTTGATCGCTGTGGAGCAGTGGGCGGAGATCCGTCGTATGTATTTCGTGGAGGGCCTCTCGATCAAGGGGATCGCGCGGTGTACGGGCAGGGATCGAAAGACGATCCGCAAGGCGATTCGCGGTGTTGAGCCTCCGGGCTATCGGAGGGCGCCGGTGGGCTCGAAGCTCGACCCTCATCGTGAGCAGATCGCTCGGCTGGTGCGCGAGGTTGATGGGATCAGCAATACCCGCATTCGTGAGCTGATCGGCGAAGCTGGCTATCAGGGCTCAAAGACGATTCTTGATGACTATCTGCGCGAGCTGCGCCCGATCCTCTGCCCGAAGCGCACGTATCAGCGCACGACATATCGTCCCGGTGAGCTCGTGCAGTTCGATCTCGTCGAGCCCCGCAAGGAGATCCCGGTTGGTCACGGCCAGACGCGGCGCGGGTATGTGGTGAGCTGCGAGCTTGGATGGTCGCGAGCCGCCGCTGGCGCGCTGGTGTTCTCCAAGCGCTTTGAGGATCTCGCGTGGGGCATGAGTCGCTGTCTGGAGTGCCTGGGCGCCCTGCCCGAGACGATCGTTTGGGACCGTGAGGGAGCGATCCACGACGGTCACGGGCACGCCAGCGAGGCCTTCGCCGCCTTCTGCGGGTGCCTGAAGCTCGGCTGGCGGATTCTCCAGGCACGCGACCCGGAGTCAAAGGGTGCGCTGGAGCGCACCCATCGCTTTATGCGCACGAGCTTTGAACCAGCGCGCAGCTTCGCTAGCCCCCTCGACTACCAGGACCAGCTGGACCGTTGGTTCTCCGAGCGCGCCAACCCGCGCTTTCACCGCGGTATCCGTGCGGTCCCCGCCGAGCGTCTGATCGAGGAGCGCAAACGGATGCGAGCACTACCCGACCCGATGGCGCCGACCGCGCTGCGCAGTGTGCTGCGCGTCCCTGCGCAGCCCTACTTTCGCTTCGACACGAACGACTACTCGCTCGACCCGTGCTTCGCCGGTCGGCGCGTTGAGCTCTGCATCGGCCAGCATCAAATCCACGCGATCGCGCTCGACTCGGGCGAGCTTGCCGCCAGCCACGCCCGCTCATTCGCCAGGCACCTGACCTTCACCGACCCCGCTCATCAGCAAGAGCTCGACCGGCTGCGTGGCAATCGCCGCCGCGGCCCGCAGGTCGACGTGCAACTACGCCCCCTGGCCCGCTATGACGCGCTGATCCCGGCATGAGCTCGACCTCTGAGCTCACTCACCTCTTCCGTGCGCTGAAGGCGCCCGCAGCGGCTCGAGCCATGGGAAAGCTGGCCGAGCGCGCCCGCGAGGAGTCCTGGTCCCACGAGCGCTTCCTCGAGGCGGTGCTCTCCACCGAGATCTCCTCGCGCGAGTCCCACGGCGGGGAGAGCCGAATCAAGGCTGCGCGCTTCCCCTCCCGAAAGACCCTCGAGGAGTTCGACTTCACCTTTCAGCGCTCGGTCAAGAAGCAGGTGATCGAGCACCTCGGCCAGCTGGACTTCCTGCATGGGAAGGAGAACGTCGTGTTGCTCGGGCCGCCCGGCACCGGCAAGAGCCACCTCGCGATCGCACTCTCTATCCGAGCCTGTTTAGCCGGCCAGCGCGTCGCGTTCGCCACCGCGACCGAATGGGTCGCACGTCTCGGTGATGCCAAGCGCCAAGGCACGCTGCAGGCCGAGCTTCGCCGCCTGAGCTTCGTCCCCCTGATCGTCGTCGACGAGGTCGGCTATATCCCGTTCGACCCCGAGGCCGCCAACCTGATGTTCAGCCTCGTCTCCGCACGCTACGAGCGAGCGTCGCTGATCGTCACCTCGAACAAGGCCTTCTCGGCGTGGGGAGAGATCTTCGGCGATGAAGTCGTCGCCGCAGCGATGATCGACCGGCTCGTCCACCATGCCGAGATCCTCTCGCTGAAGGGCGATAGCTACCGCCTACGCGACAAGGACCTCGGACGCCCGCCCCCGCACGACTGAGGAGCGGCGCCCGCTCCGCTACGCCCTACGGGCTCCGCTCCGCGGGCGCCCAGCCATCCACAGGGGGGTGACTATTCAACCGGCGAAAGGGGGTGACCTTTCAACCGGCCTTGACATCAGGTTACTGCCCACGCGCAGCCTCTGCCTTGGCCTGCTCGACGCTTGCTGCGAGCGCTGCTGACGCGGGGTTCAAATCTGGAGCGAATGGTCGGACGATGCTACGTTGGGGCCATGACCGTGAAGGAGCGGCTGCACACCGCGGTTGAGACGATGAGCGATGAGGAAGCGCAGACGGCGCTTCGTACACTCGCGGAGTCTTCGGGCGACCCGGTTACCTGGATGCTCGATCACGCACCGCTCGACGACGAGCCCGAGACTGAGGAGGAGCGCCGCGCGGTCGCCGAGGCTCGCGCCGACCGCCAACGGGGCATCGAGCCCGTGCCCCTTGAGAGTGTGATCGCCGAGTTCGACGGCGATCTGTGACTGAGCCGCATTGGCACGTCGTCATCGACGACCGCGCCCGCAAGGATCTCCGCCGGATCGACCCGCCGACACGACAGCGCATCCTGCGCGCCATCGCACGGCTCGCCCAGGGGGCGGAGCTGACCGGCGATGTCAAGCGACTTCAGGGCTCTCACGAGTACCGGCTAC
>DATHLT010000042.1:0-27957 GCA_035487855.1 Solirubrobacteraceae bacterium | reverse complement strand
TTTACTATGTTGACCGGCGTGACGAGTTTGCAGTAAGCGACAATGATCGTGCGCTGATCCTCGAGCACGCGCAGACAGCCGGCGTCGAGATCGTTCGGGTTCCGTCTCGTCGTATCCGGTCATTGCCCAAAGACGTACTCTGGCTGATTCGCGACGTGCGTCGTCGACGAATCGCGCTCGCTGTTGTCCAGGCGCACGGTGATCCCCGCTATGCCGCCCTTAGCGTCGTGTTGCCCGTTGCGCTGATTTTGCATGACCCACTGACCCACTCAGGCGATGCCGTCTCGAGGTTGCCTCTCCCGATGAGAGTTGCTGCGCGTGTCGCCGAGGTCACCTCCGCATGTTTGATCATTCACTCAACCGTCCTGGCGGAGCAGATCCGACCCCTGCTGAGACGACTGCCGCGCGGCGTTGTGCCCCATGGCGCGGATATGGCGGTGATACCCACCGCGGTTCCGCAAGAGCGCCGGCTGCTGGTCTTCGGTCGTCTATTTGCCTATAAGGGGGTGGACACAGCGCTAGACGCAATGCGACTCCTACCTGAGGAGTTGCGTGATGTGAAGCTGATTGTCGCGGGTCGCGGGCCGCTAGCGGAGCTGGCCCGGAATCGATCTGACGTAGAGCTGCGCGACGAATACATCGTCGAGGCTGATGTCGGCTCTCTGCTCGATGAAGTTCGGCTAGTTCTACTTCCGTATAAGGACGCAACCCAGAGCGGCGTGGGCTCGCTGGCGGTTGCCCGCGGAATCCCTTGCGTCGTGTCGCAAGTAGGTGGCCTCCCCGAGCT
The DNA here is from genome assembly GCA_035487855.1 of Solirubrobacteraceae bacterium. Lineage (GTDB taxonomy): Bacteria > Actinomycetota > Thermoleophilia > Solirubrobacterales > Solirubrobacteraceae > Palsa-744. The sequence goes on along the minus strand of DATHLT010000042.1, from coordinate 27,170 downwards.
TGTACGAGATGCCTCGCCAAATCTGGTAGTGCCACCGGACGACCCAGCGAGACTAGCCGATGCGATCGTCGAGTACATCGACCATGACGACGCCCTGCGCAGAGCGATCTACGATTACTCAGCGGCCAACTTCGCGTGGCCGGCGGTTGCCATGAGGCTGCGCTCCGAGCTTTACCGCCTCGGTTTCGAGGTTGCGCCGGACGATCTTTCAGTTGTTGCCGACCTCCGCTGAGCTGTATTCTGGATACGAGTGGCTCCCGTCAACCGTGTCAAGGAACGACTAGAGGCAGGCGAGACCGTGTTCGGCACGTGGCTTCAGAGTGCCTCACCGACCGTGGCTAACATCCTCGCTCACAGCGGGATGGACTTTGTGACGATTGACATGGAGCATGGCCCCGCCAGCTTCTCTGAGGCCGAGGCGATAATGTACGCGGTCGAGGCCGGCGGCAGCACACCGATGATTCGTCTGGGGGACGGGAGCGCTCCGAACGTTCTGAAGGCTTGCGACGTCGGCTGCCAGGGGATTCTCGTTGCTCATGTGCAGACGGCGGAGGAGGCCGCCGGCATTGTCAGCGCAATGCGCTTCGCTCCTGAGGGCGAGCGCGGCATGGCTCCGTTCACCCGCTTGCACGACTGGTCCTCCGAGCATCTCGCACAGAAGCTCGCGGACGCGAATCGCTGGCAGCTCGCCGGCGTCCTCGTCGAGGACCGAGTCGGTCTCGAGAACCTCGACGACATCCTCGCGATCGACGGGCTTGACCTCGTGTATCTCGGCGTCTACGACATCTCGCAGGCAATCGGCTTCCCCGGACAGGTCGATCACCCAGCGGTGCTCGAGACGGTGTCCTCGGCGGTGAGTCGCATCAACGACGCCGGCAAGGCGGCGGGCGCCGTCGCGCGCGACTCGGACCATCTCAAATGGCTCTTGAAGACAGGGTTTCGCTACATCTCCTACCTTTGCGACACTGCGCTGATATCGCAGCGCGCACGAGCTGTGCGAGCCGACTTCGAGGAGATCCTGCGCAATGCCTGACGCCAATGAAATCCTAAGTGTCGGAGTGGCCGGCTATGGCAGCACCGGTCAGATACGAAGGCAGCATGTTGACGCGCATCCGCGTATGCGGACCGTGGCTGTGTGTGATCAAACGGTGCTGACACCCGGAGAGACGGTCGACGGTGTGCGCATGTGGAGCCACTGGGAGCAGCTCTTGGATGAGGAGCTGGACGTCCTCTTTGTTTGTCTGTGGAACGACATCGCGCCGACGGTGGCGATGGAGGGCCTCAAGCGTGGTCTGCACGTGTTCTGCGAGAAGCCGCCTGGGCGTACTGTCGACGATGTTATCCGGGTCCGCGAGGTCGAGCAGGCCAATCCCCATCTGAAGCTGAAGTACGGCTTCAACCATCGCTATCACCAGTCCGTGCGTGACGCGCTGAAGATCATCCAGAGCGGGGATCTCGGCCCTGTGGTAGATCTCCGGGGCGTATACGGGAAGTCGAAGATGGTCCGCTTCGATCAGGACTGGCGCACCAAGCGCGAGATCGCCGGCGGCGGCATCCTGCTCGACCAGGGAATCCACATGGTCGACATGATGCGGCTGTTTGCCGGTGAGTTCGTGGATATTCACGCGCACGTGTCCAATGCCTTCTGGTGTCACGATGTCGAGGACAACGCGTACGCGCTGATGCGCACAGCTGACGGAATCGTCGCGATGTTGCACTCCTCAGCCACGCAGTGGCGTCACCGCTTTGGCCTAGACATCACCCTGAAGGAGGGTGGTCTTTCTCTGTCCGGGATCCTTTCCTCGTCTAGAAGCTACGGCGCCGAGACTCTCACCGTCGTCTACAGGGGCGATGACGATCTTGGCGATCCCCGCGAAGTGACGACTCGCTACAACGAGGACCAGTCCTGGCACGACGAGATCGAGGAGTTTGCGAGAGCGATCATCGCCAACCGCGAGATTCGCCATGGATCCTCACTGGAGGCGCTCAAGACCATGCAGCTCGTCTATGACATCTATGCGGCAGATCGGGACTGGGCCGAGCGCTGGCTCGATCCGGCAGCGGCATCGCCGGAGCCAGCACGATGAACAATGTAGAGCGGCTGTTTCGCGAGCACCCGACAGCGGCGGACTTTGCCGATGGGTATCTGGGCTACCTCAGCCATGTGTTCGCACGGATCGATCGCGATGCGGTCGCGGCGTTCATCGACGTGCTCGAGCGCGCTCGCACCTCCGGTGGGACCGTCTTCTTCTGCGGCAATGGAGGTTCTGCAGCCACCGCCAGCCACTTTCAGAACGACCTGACGCGTTGGCGCACGAATCCGATGAGGGTGGTGAGCCTTACAGACAACGTTGCTGTGATTACCGCGCTCGGCAACGACTACGGCTACGACCGTATCTTTGTAATGCAGCTCGAGCCGTTGCTGACTGAGGGCGACGTTGTCGTCGCGATATCCGCCTCAGGCAACTCGCCAAATGTGGTGCAGGCGATTGAGTTCGCGAACGAGCGCAACGCGACGACGGTCGGTCTCACCGGTTTCGATGGCGGCAGGCTTGGAGAGCTCTGCGGCATCCACGTTCACGTTCCGTCCGCGCGAGGCGAGTACGGCCCGGTCGAGGACGCGCATATGGTGCTCGACCATCTCGTTATGTCCTACCTGTGGGAGAAGTGGGCAGGCGAAGATGAGGACGACGCGTGAACGAGCGGGATCCGACACCGGTGGCAGTCACGTCCCGATCCTTCTCACGCAACGAGGTCCTGCGAGCGGAGACGCTTGTGCGCTACGCGAATGTCACGTTCAACGACGAGGGCCTGTCGCTCGACGGCGACTCCCTCGTGGGCTTTCTCGCTGGACACCCGCTGGCGATCACCGCGCTCGAGAGGATCGACGACAGCATCCTCGAGCGCCTCCCGGATCTCAAGGTCATCTCGAAAGTGGGAGTCGGCATTGACATGATCGACCTCGAGGCGATGGAGCGGCACGACGTGCGTCTCGGCTGGGCGCGCGGGACCAACGCGCGCTCGGTGTCCGAGCTCACCATCGCCCTGATGTTGGCGCTGCTACGACAGATACCGTCCGCGACGCGACTCGTTCGCCAAGGCGAGTGGCGGCAGTTGCAAGGAAGCACGCTGACCGGCAAGACCGTGGGCATCGTCGGCTTCGGGCACATCGGACGCGACCTCGCCAAGCTGCTCGGTGCTTTCTCCTGCCGTGTCCTGGCCCACGATGTCGCTCCGCTTCACGGTCTTCCCGCTCACGTCGAGCAGGCGAGCCGCGAGTCGCTGCTGGCCTCGAGTGAGATCGTGACGCTGCACACAGTCCTCAACGACGACACGCGCAACTTCCTCGACCGCGAGCGGATCGCCTCGATGAAGACGGGTGCGTTCGTCGTCAATACTTCGCGCGGGGGGCTCATCGATGAGGACGCGCTCTATAACTCGCTGTCAACAGGACATCTGGCCGGCGCTGCGCTGGACGTGTTCTCGCATGAGCCGCCCGGAGATCATCCCCTGCTCACCCTCGAGCAGGTGATCGTGACGCCGCATGTGGGGGGCAGTACCAAGGAGGCTGTGCTCGCGATGGGACGCGCCGCGATAGACGGTCTCGGCGCTGCGGTCCCCGTGACGGATCTCTCATAGCTCAGCCGCAGCGTCGTTGTCAACTAGCAGGACGGCTCGCTTGTGCGCCACGCGGCCGGCCGGGATAGTGTGATCGGAAGCTAGGAGCCTGCTGCACATCTCGGCTTTCGTGGAGCCTGAGGCCAGCCACAGGATTCGCTGTGCGTCGTTGATCAACGCGTAGGTCATGCTCATGCGCGGTAGGCCGTTGAACTCCTCCACCCACCAAACGGCCCGATCGGCCACATTGAGGATCGCGTCTCCCGGAGGTAGCGAGGCGGTATGCCCATCGTCACCCAAGCCCAGCTGCAGGATGTCGAGCGGCGCGCCATCGGTTATGTTCTGCAGCTCCCGTTCATAGCTACGGCAGGCTGACGCGGGATTGTCGCCCTCGACAGGCATCGGATGGACGTTCCTGCTTGGAATCTCAATGCCCGCGAGTAGGCAGTCGCTGAGATGGGTGAAGTTTCGGTCATCGTGTCCGCTTGGCGCCACCCGCTCGTCGACCTGAAAGATGTGCACCCGATCCCATGGCATGGGGAGCTCGGCCAATGCTTGAAACATGAGCCGAGGGGTCCTTCCCCCGCTGAGTCCCAGCGTGTAGGCGCCTGAGCGGGCCTCCAGCGTCTTTGTGCAGTCGTCGAGAATCAACTCTGCGGCGGAGCGCGCAAGCTCGTGCACGTCGCTGAATCGCCTTACCTCCAATGGGCGAACAATATCCGCTGCTGCTGGCTATGAGATGATGGCGCCGTGGACGACGAGACGCAGCCACGGATTGCGGCGATCGTGCCCATGCGGCATTTCAGCCGCCGTGTGTCCGGCAAGAACTACAGAGCGTTGGGCGAGAAGCCGCTATATCGCCATATCGTCGACACGCTGCTTGCCGTGCCGGCGATTACAGAGGTGGTGGTCGACACAGACAGCGAGCTGATCATGCAGGAAGTTGCGAGGGATCTACCGGAGGTCCGCTTGGTCGTCCGTCCCGAGCACCTTCGCAGTGAGATGCAGGTCATGAATGAGATCCTGCTCAACACCGTCACGCAGGTGGAGGCGGACTATTACCTGCAGACGCACAGCACCAACCCGCTCGTGCGGCCTGAGACGATCGTGCGAGCGATCGCGACGTTCCTTGACACGCGCGAGGATCACGACTCTCTGTTCTCGGTGACGCCCTTGCAGACCCGGTTGTGGACCGCAGATGGCCGGCCCGTGAACCACGATCCGAGCCACCTGATCCGCACGCAGGATCTCGAGCCCGTTATGGAAGAGAACTCCTGCATCTTTATCTTTCGTCGCGACGTCCTGGAAGCTCGCAACAATCGCATCGGAGCTAAACCGCTCGTGTTCGCGATGGATCCAGCGGAGGCAATCGACATCGATACCGAGCTGGACTGGCGGATCGCCGAAGCGACGATCACCCTTATGGAGAGTCCGACGACGTGAACCTCAACGATCCGATCGGCAGCGCCGATCGCTGGCTCGAGAGCTTCTACCGCGCGGCGACACGCACCGCGGAGGAGTTGAATCGTCGTCCGGACGTCGACTCGCGGCTCCGTGAGGTCGGGACCGTCGGTGCCGGAGGAGACAGGACGCTGGAGATAGATGCGCTCGCGGAGGACGCGGTGTTCGCCGAGCTCGACGGGCTCGCGGATGAGGGCGCCTCGTTCACGGCGATCTCTGAGGAGCGGGGCACTGTCGTCTATGGCGATGGCAAGATGCGCGTGGTCATCGACCCGATCGACGGCTCGCTCAACGCCAAGCGCGGTCTCGGTCACTACGCGATGTCGATCGCCGTCGCGGACGGGCCGACCGTGGAGGATCTCGCAGTCGCGTTTGTCTGGGATTTTGGGAGCCGTGAGGCTTTCCACGCGGTCCGAGGCGGCGGGGCATTCATCAATGGGGCGGCAGTCGCTCCGCTCCCTAATGAGCGCCTGACCGACGACGGTCGGTTGGAGTTGCTCTGTGTCGAGACCAGCGACTCGCGGCGAACTGCGGAGCTGGCAGTGCCACTCGCCCAGATCGCATACCGCTGGCGCATCCTCGGCTCGATCGCGTCGGCGCTGTGTCAGGTCGCGACTCCGCGGGCCGACGCGATGGTCAATGTGACGCGCTGTCGGGTCCTCGACGCGGCTGCCGGCGCGTTGATCGTTAGAGAGAGCGGTGGCTTCGTGCGATTTGCCAACGGTGAGCGTGTTCCACTGGAACTGGATCAGCGAATGTCACTATGCGCCGCTCGTACTAGACCAGTAGCTGACAGACTGTTTGGGGCAATTCTGGCCTAGCCCTGCGGGCTTCGTCATACAGCCACCTGCGGGAGCTTCCGTTAGCCCTGCCTGTGGCTCACTACGAACTGGCCTGCGGCTCTGCTGCACCCCGCCGACGGAACGCTGGAATCCAACTGGGTGCCGTGCCCTCGATCGTTTTGCCAGCTCGCTCCGCAGTCTGGAGGAACGCCTCTATCTCCGCGCAGTAGTTGTCGTAATGATCCTCGTAGTCGCGATCGCGAAAAAACGCCGGATGGGCATCGAAGACGCTCGTCATGAGCTCGTCTGAATATTGAAGCCCATGCTTCCAAAAATAGTTCTCTGTCGGCTGACGTCCGTCAACGCCGGCAACTGAGACGTGATCGGCAAGCATCAATGCCACCGGCAGCATCAGATTCGTGAGGACACTACCGGTAGTGCGCACAGTTGGATTCTGTCTAGTCGGCCACCGCCAATTGCCGCCAGCCTTAAAGGGTATAACGGCTAGGCGCTCCTCTAGCTCGGGCATCATATTCAGCAAGGGGCTGACCCAAGCACTTCCGCACAACAGCAGAGGGTCGCTAATCTCGATCGCGCGCAACATGTCGTTGCGGAACGCAGCAGCGTAGCGGCAGGGCCCGAAGTGAAACACGGGGTCAGTAAACGCGAGGATAGTAGGGCGATACGCGCGCAGCCGAGCGACATCTCGCACCGCTGAATTGCATGTTATTCGCACATCGGCATTCACCGACGCAAGATCGACATTCAGCGCCGAGGGGCCTGTAGCGAGCACGAACGCGCTCTTTGCGTTAGGGGCACGGTCGTGCAACCGACGCAATGACACTTCGGCGGAGGGGTAGTTTGGCCATGCCACTCGCTCTCGCACTCGCCAGTACTCAAGCTCGCTGTGCAGATAAAGATCCTTGTCGACGACCGCTGCCCCGGTACTGTGAGGGCTGAAAAACTTCACGACCGAACCGGGCGTAATGCGATGAATCAAGAGGTAGGGGGTTCCCGCCGGCCGCTCCGAGACCCATCCTGGGTCTCGGACCAGCTCGGGCTCCATGTACGGCACGCTGGCTGGATCGAGTTCAAAGCGCGGACCTGGGAGATAGAGGGGAAGATCGATATCGCCGAGATAGCAGTTCACGCGGGTCGAAAGATCGCTGAACTCTTTTGCATCACGGACGGCAGGTGAAAACTCGAGGTAGTCGGCCGACTTCAACAGGGAGCGGAGTCCTAGCAGGCGCGTTCCCCTATGGACCCGCCGCCGTAGCTCGATCTCGCGAAGTTTCCGTGGCCCATATGCAGCCTCGGAGCCGGCGGATTGACTGGGGGTAGACACCGACATCCTCCGGCCATACTACCGAACGACAGGCCGATGATGATCTCGACTTAGGGCTCTTGAATCTATGGATGACTGGCGATGGCACGGTAGTCATCGTGCTTGCGAGTTCGCGCGCGGGCCTCTGCAGGAACGCGAGCCGGGCCTCGGCAAACTGTACCCCGCAAGTAGCGTCCTATCACCGGCTGAGCCAGGCAGTTCTCTTCCGCTCGAGCTGCCCGTGCCGTCAAGAATATGCGACATAGCCGCGTCGAACAGCGGCGAGAGCTCTTCGGCATAGGAGAAACCAAACGCCGGCGTGATCAGAGGCAACAAGCAGCACTGCGACGGCGCGCAACCCCTGAAGGTTACGACAACGCCGTATCGCTAACCGCTGGCAGCTTGATCCGTCCTGAACCAGGATCACTGGAAGCGTACTACTAGTGGCCTAGTTAGGGCCGTTCTGATGAAGCGGCATTCTGGCTGAAGCCGTCGAGCACTGATTGCTGCGGATCTGGTGTGCCTGGCAGTGATGGCCCGGTCCCTAGGGCAGTTCGCTGCGTGTGAGACTTCTTCTGTCCGTGCGAGAGGGGGACAGATAACGTGAAGCATGGACGTCACACGCGGAATTAGATCGTGAGGACGCTCAGGGAGGGCGACAGGCTGATCGCCGGATGCAGGCCGACCGCGAGGGCGCGCAGCTGGAGCGTCTGGTCGCCTACAAGGAGCTGGAGAACCTGTTTTACGGGGATCTCGAAGGGGTGGCTGGCGAGCTCGTGCCGTAGAGCCGCGGTCCTGATGTGCCAGGGCCGTATCGGCGTCTCGGCGAGGCGGCGTGCCCATACACCAGGCAGCACCGTTCCCACTTCTAGTTCGATCAGATCGCCTTCAGTCAGACCGCAAGCTTGCTATGTGGGCAATGAGTTCACCCGTGAGGCGCTCGCCACCGAGTGCCGCCAGCGGATAGGCGCCCGACAGCGCCGGTCGCCGTTCTTGATCGCCTCGTCGCTACGCCGCGCCGCTTACCACAGTTGATCCGCTGCGACAACGGTCTCGAGCTAACCGCCAGCGCGCTTCTCCCGGTGGGCAAGCGCCGACATAGAGTCCTTCGGCGCACGTACCCGTTACGAGTCCCCCCACCGAGATCTTCTCCTGCCTCGCCGAGGCGCAGGTCACGGTTGATGGCTGGTGCCAGGACTACAAGGAGCGCAGGTCAGACCTAGCCCTCGCCGGCGACGCGGTGAATCCGTACGGCTCTCGTAGACCTGTCGACAGACACTGGAGCTAGACATCCCAGGTGGGGAATGCCTTCCCGGTGAACTCACGCAGACGCGCGACATCAGGTCCGCATGCGCGCCGGATATCTTGCCGCTGAGCATCCGTCAGAACGGGGATATCAACCGCAGGCCACAGTGCTCGTTCGACGGCCTGTCGGAGTGGACGTCGAACGCTGCTCGGGATGAACCTCAACGGCGAAGCTCCAGCGCGATTCCTGATCATGCCGAGTCGCGGCGGAACGCGACGCCGATCTCCGCCCTTCAAGTGCTCCGCGTCGAATGCCGGACTGTAACAGCGATCGTCGACATCTAGAAATCGACAAACTTCGCCAAGAGTAGTTAGTCGGTCATGCAACAAGTCCTCATTGTCGATGACAAGAATCTGGCTCGCATCGAACGCTTTGAGATAGCGTTGCAACTGCATCCAATACAGGCTAGGAAATATATAGCGGTTATCGGCGTCTGATAGATCTCCAGCGTGCTCCGCAAAGCTTCCACGAATGCCTTTGGTGGCCGCATTGTGGACAAAGTGGGAGACTATTCGGTCTGTCGGGTTCCTCACGACATATATCAACTTGGCGTCGGGCACCAAGGCCGCGATGCGCTCCGGCACTCCACGAAGAAGGGGATAGAAGGTATACGAGGGAGAGGACTCGCCGCGCACGGGTGCGTCAGAGCAAAAGAGGCCTTCGTACTCACGTAGACTAGCGACACGTTTGAACGCGAGTCCTGGTGTCGGGTCCAGGAAGTAGTTCGTCTCCTTGACACGGGACATATGAATCCCAGGCACGTGTTCGAGGTAGGAGTGGAGACTTGTCGTTCCAGCCTTGAGTGCGCCGACCACAAAGAAGGTAGGTAGAGCGCCAGTACCGGCTCCTGTCTGGTCTTTGTCGGCTGCCGATAGAGCACCCTTGCTGTCAGGCATCGCGAAATTATATCCTGGCGGTGGGTCCCAGCGCTTAACGACGATGGTCGGCCTGCAAGAACAGCGAGGTTGAGTATCGACCGGGTCGATCTGTCTGCTGGCCCCGAGGTTCCCCCGGGTGCGGCGCTGTGCTGGAGTGCCGTCGCCCTCAGCACGCCCACCTCGATGACCTCATTCGTAGCGATGACGACACCTACCCATCGTGCTTGTTCACCACCTGATCTTCTGGGCCCGAGCACTGATCTCAACGGGGAGCCGGCCCAGGCCGAGCCCAAGCTTGGACGCGTCTCCCGTTCTCTGGTCATCGATGCAAGCGTCACCTGCAGGACATGTCGCCGCGGGTGACCGAACTCGTCAGCATTTCAGAACTGAAGACGGCCGCGGCCGCGACTGCGACCGGACGACGGTCCTCGTCGACCGTCGCGTCACGATCGAGCAGGCACCCGGCGGCGATCACCGCGGCCCCGAAGCGGGTCGAACACACTAACGCTCCCGCCGAACACGTCGCAGGAAACTCCACTCGACCACAAGTCGGTCAACAACCCACTGGTCGGTCAAACAGCCAGGCACAATCACCCCTACGCGCCCATTGCACGATCGGGGTTAGATCGCGTATAGCATTTTCGTAGCGTAGCGTAGCGTAGCGTAGCGTGGTGTGGGGCCTGCAATGACTACGAGGTCCCGCTGCCTGTGGTCGCGTTTTGTGCCGGCGGCGAAACAGTCTCGCTTCGACCGTCTAAAGAGCGGCCACGCGATGGGCTCACTGCGCGACGTAGGGTGTAAATGCTGGGTAGCTGCGGATAGAAGATGATCGCAGCGATGCACGCCGACGTCACGACAGCCCAACATGAGCGTAGTGCGAGGTCAAGTACACCGCGATCTCCGACAGTGAGCGCTCCTGCGGCATACCCGGCTGCCGCCACGCTAAGAATCGCGACGATCCGATACCAAGGGTAATCCAGGGTGGCATCCCTGAGCTTGGCAAACGCGAGGATCCCGACGAGGAGAACGAAATAGCCTATGGCAGATGCGATCGCGACTGCTTCGAGTCCGTACCGCGGGCCTAGAAGCACGATCAAGCCGATGTTTGTTCCTGCTCCAAGGCCACTTACCATGGCGACACCCCTAGTGCGCCCGTGGGTTAGTGTGATCCCGTTCATCGGCACGCCGTAAAGACCCAAAAAACCGTAGCCGAGTACTATCCACGGCACGAGCGGTGCGGCTCGTACGTAGCGGGCGTTGGTCAGCAGGTGGACCGCAGATGGGCCGAGGAGCGCGCACGTCACGCACAGAACCGCGACGATGCCGACCTGCATGGCCATGACCCGGGAGAGCGAGTCCGAACGATTGCCGCGCACCCCGGCTTGGGCGTAGGAGGGCATGAATCCCTGACTAAAGCCCATGCTCATCCCCAGCATCGGCAATGCAAGGTTGGACGCAAGGCCGTATAGGCCAGCTGAGGCCGTCGAGAGGAGGCCCGCGACGAGCAGGCGGTCGACTAGTTGTAGTGACCACATCGCCGTGTAATGCGGAAGAATGGGCAGGCTCATTTTGAGCGCCCGTTTGACCATCATGCGGTCAAACGGTGCTGGCCGTCGGTAAGGGATGAGCCTCATCGAGAGAAGGAGCGTGAGCACGTTGGCGACTAGTACCGCGAGTAGCCAGCCGACTACGCCGCCATGCGCAAAGGCGACAAATGCGACGGTGAGTAGGGTCGAGCCGAGCGTGAAAAGCCCTGTCACCAGCAGGTAGTCGCGTAGACGTTCTTCGGCCCGCAAGAAGGCCAAGGGTACGTTCGTCGCGGAGACGAAGAAGGCAGCGCCGACCAGAGTCAAAGCAAATCTACTGGCGCTCAAGACTTGGCTGTTGCTGAGTAGCGGTGCGAAACCTATGGCGAGTAGGATCGCCATCGTCATCGGTGTAATTAGCAGAAACGTCCAAACTGATCCTATGAAACGTTGCCGAGCGATGGGATCGCCAGCGAGCTGGTAGAGGTTGCGGAAAACGATCACGTCGAGTCCAAGCGCAAAGACGATGGAGGCGACCGAGCCGATCGACAGGGCAACCGAGAGCTGACCGTAATCAGATGGCGAGAGGACATGTGTAAACAGGGGAAGCAGGAGGAAGCTCACGATCCGGGGGGCGGTCTGAGCGAGCGTGTAGATCGTGCCCGATCGGAGGGCAGAGCCTGACGTATGGCTGCGCTGGCTTGCGCTCGCCATCGCGGGCGCGATCGTTGGTTGGTTATCGCGCGGGCTCAAGGGTTGGTCGGCGAGGATCTCTCAGCTTGGCTGACGAGCAGTAGTCAGCCGCGAGGCGTCAGGCTCGATATCACCAGACAAGAGTATCGAGCCGTGGGGCGATATTGTCGTGATACGTCGTGCTGTGGAGATTCACCGTCGCAGCCTGATCGCGGCGCGCGTGTAGCTACGAGCTTGAAGTGGAAAGGACCGGCGAGCTTGCGGATCGTCGCCCTCTGGGCGAAGCATACAGGGGCACCGTATAAGCGATTAGCATCTTATGCTGCGCAAAGGGAGGATGTTCTGCTCATCCTGGAGCTGCAGTGGACGCAGGCTCTCGATGGCCGCCGCGGTCGCGACGATCTTCGACGCGGATATTTTCTTCGTGGCGGTTCCTCCTGTACTCGCAGATTTGGTTGGGCGCCTCTGATCTCGTCCCGAGTTGTGGACTCATGAATGGGATCCAGTCAGTGATCAAGGCTGTTGCGGTGAGGATGATCGGCCGCCGGCCGCCGGCCGGCGTCGACGGGGGCGTCACACGAAGCTGGCTCAGACTTGCCAGCGAGGGGCTGCCCGGCTGGTGGCGGGCGAGAACCACGATCAGCTCAACCTCGGCAGTGCATGGCGGCCGAGCACTTGCGTGCGAGCTGCCAGGAGAGCACCTTCGATATGCGATTGAACCACGAGCGGATCGGAGCGTGAACTACGTGCCTAAGGATTCAGTGACAGAGGCCGCTGCGCTGCGCATTCGAGCTGCGCGTTGAGGCCACAGCGCGAGCTTGCATCCCCATGGGTGCGGACACCTTGAGCCGATGACCTGAGATCCACTCTAGCCGCGACCCACACACGAGTTGGCCGCGCGTGGACCAGTCCACGCGGGGCTCGAGCTCAAGTCCCCGAGATGCTCAACAACCGCGCCTACGGTCCAGCTTCGTCACTTATATCTTCTGATAGGTCTTCGGTGGGCGTGTCGTCGCACGGATATATTGATTCGCTGCCTGCCGACTACGCGGTCTCCTGCGCTCGCTCGCGACACGAACCGCAGCGGCACAGGTTACGATTAGAAGAAAGAAATAAAGCGTCTCGGGAGTGTAGATCATAGGGGTTGAATCCGTAGCTCCCGCAAAGACCACAAAAATGAGTACACCAAGCAACGCTCTTGAGCCTATCGAATCGTGCAAAGCGACTACGCGCTGCAGGCGACGGGCAGCGAGATAGAGCAGCAAGACGAAGACCAAAAGGCCGATATAGCCTGTATCGAGGACGGTCTGGAGCATGAAGTTATGGGCAGTGTATTGACTAGGATGCGCAGCGGCGGCAAATAGGTGCTCGTAACCGAGACTCGCACCAGACGATATCTGTCCGTTAGCGCCGTAACCATAGAGCTGGGAAGGGCTAGAGCTTGTTAGAAAGTTATCAACTGCATTCCAGATCACGGTACGGTTGCTCGCTGTTAGGAGATTATCTCCCTCCCGGGAGAAGGTTCCGACTAGACTAGTGCTTGCAACGATGCCCAGCACAAATCGCACGATCGCAGTGGTGAACGGCACAAATATCGCTATGCCGGCGACCACGCGGCGTCGTCCCAAAACAAGAATAAGAGCTGTTGCGCCGAGAGATGATAGGAGCGCCCCGCGCGCGTCGGTCGCAAAGAGCCCATAGAGCGCGGCCAAGAGAAGCACAATCGGGTAGCGACGCGCCGGTCCTGTGGTCCTTAGTGCGAGTATTGTGGAAGTGACTAGCGCCACGCCCGCGATGTCACCGAAGTTATTTACCCCATCGGCGAAGGGGAAAAGAACGCGCGTCGAGTGAATCCCGAAGAGCCCCAGAAGCTCCGCCGGCGTGCCAGCGTTAAGTACGGTAGTTGGTTCCCCCGCGGATGTCGCAACCTTTATTCCGCCAAGGTGGAGTGCCACGTTGATCGCTACGTACGCGCCGGGCGCACAGCACAGAATGAACAAGCGCCGCTCACGCTCCGCGACATTCAACGCAGTAGCAAAATACAAATAGCCCAGCCCCGCAAGCAAGCATATTCCAACAGCGTCGTAGATCACCTGGTGAAACGTCTCATAGGCGCCCGCCGACTCTCCACGAAATATTGAAACGATGACGATGAGAACGAACAGGGCGACAAGGACCCCGAGCATGGAGGTCTTCCCGACCGGCCGCTTGAGCGGAAGGAGTACCACGACGCCGACCAGCAAGGGAATTAGTGCCAGGATCCGAATGCTCGTTGGCGGCGCAATGCCAAAGGCCGCGGGAAGGCGGAGCCACACGATCGCCAGCACGACGATGGCATCTACAAAGCGCGGCACACCACTAGGCGGCTTGGGTACCATTTCTCGCTCAGCTTTCACGGAGCATCCAGGTCACGTTAGGCAGTATATTTGGGTGCAGAGGCCCGTGCTCTAAGCGTTTGGGCTCTTGCCCCGTTGGCCGCTGGGGTACGATGCCGAGCAGTCGAGCTGTCGCGTCGCACTGACTGCTAGCAGACCGGTTGCTCCATCCTCGGCTGGACGCATGCCGACCTCCGAGCAGGGTGGCCGTAGATCTTCCGTGCTGCTCAGTCATGAACGGCGCCATCCCCCAGAGGCGGCTTGAAAGGCCGCCTCATGCTGGGCCTCGAGTCGGGCAACACTGCGGCTTGGGCGGCTCGTGTGTCTCCCCACTGCGGTGACCAGCAGAAAAGGGCTACTGAATGCTGTTTGTAGTCAGATGGAGAGAGCACCAGGATAAAGGCGAACTCTCGGTTGAGGTCGACATTGTGAAGGTCCGGCTGGAGAAGCACGTCATCTCAGTCGCCGCTCCACTCAGCGTGAGCGAGCAGCTGCCCGCACGTCTCGTTTGGCGCTGCGTCGGTGTCACCTCCTGCTCGCCTCACGGGCTGGGCCCGGCGACGTGTTCCACCTCGGCCTGCGCAACGGGAGGGCGGACGAGTAGTTTCGTTCGCGGCTCGATTTGACGGCAAGTAGGGCTATCCGGCGTTCTGCAGGCTCATCAGCATCTGGTTCCAGACTGTCGACTCCGGGGTCCTCAAAGCTCGGCATGCGATAAAGAAGAACCTATCGCGCTGCATGGCTATCGACGTTGCGCAGATGTTTTGATGTATTCTTCGAGTCGGTCGATCTCGTGATGGAATCTGAGCAGACGGGCCTAACACTCGCCCAGACTTTGGCGGTCGTGAGGCGCCGTGCAATGTGGATCTTGCTTTGCCTTGTCGTCGTGGCAGGGGCGACGTATGGGTATTCCAAGCAAAAAACGAAGAAGTACACGGCGACCGCTACGCTCGCCTTCGGTAGCAACCAGCTAGACCAACAGATTGCTGGTCTAGCTGGAGGCAGCACCCTCGACCCCCTAGCTCAAGAGGCTAGCGATGTCGAAGTCGTCAAGTTCAGCGGAGTGGCAGCGAAGGTTGCGAGTCTTCTCGGTCATGGTCTGACCGCCGAGACGGTTAGTGCGAGCTTGGACGTGAAGGGACAGGGAGAAGGGGGCATAGTCGGCGTCGAGGTAACTTC
Source organism: Solirubrobacteraceae bacterium (assembly GCA_035487855.1). Classification (GTDB taxonomy): domain Bacteria; phylum Actinomycetota; class Thermoleophilia; order Solirubrobacterales; family Solirubrobacteraceae; genus Palsa-744. The sequence continues at coordinate 12,028 of DATHLT010000042.1, read as the reverse complement.
GCCTTCTCCGAACCTCGCGGCCGCGATCGCCAACGCTTATGTGAGTCAGTTCGTCGACGATCGGCAGAGCGTCAATCGGCACTATTTCAAGTCTGCGCTCACGATTGTCAACAAGCAGCTGGCTGGACTCACTCCGGCGCAACGGTTTGGATCCGACGGTCTTGATCTCGAGGACCGGGCGCATACTCTGGCACTCCTTGCCGAACTAGGCTACAACAACGTGGGAGTCGCTCAAGAAGCGTCGATACCTTTCGCCGCATCCTCACCGAAGACCAAAACAAACACGATTCTGGGGGGGGTTCTGGGCTTGTTGCTCGGTATAGCCATCGCCTTCCTGCTGGAGTTCCTCGACCGTCGAGTCAGGGATGCCGAGGATCTGGAGATGATCTATCGCCTGCCTTTGCTTGGCGTTGTTCCTAAGAGTGTCGCGCTGTCGCGACCCAGCCGCCCCGGCGAGAGCAAGTTGGTAGCACTGCCGCCAGCCGACGCCGAGGCGTTTAGTTTGATTCGCGCTCACCTGAGGTTCCTCAACGTGGACCGTGACGTGCGCACACTTCTGATCGCGTCGCCTGCTCCAGGCGATGGGAAGACAACGATCGCTCGGTATTTGGCGGAGGCAGCTGCGAGATTGGGATCGAATGTCCTGCTGATGGAGACGGATCTGCGGCATCCTACGCTCGCCAAACAGCTCGACTTGCAACCTGGACGCGGATTGGCTGATGTCCTGATCGGCACAACTCGGATGAACGAGGCGGTCCATTCCTTCCAGCTGCGGGCATCTACTGGCGAGGGAGCTAGCGGACGTGCTCTCAATGTGCTATCGGCAGGCACGGTACTGCCTCCCAATCCTGGCGAGTTGCTTGAGAGTAGTGCGATGGACACAGTGCTCGGGCAGGCACGATTCGCGTACGACTTGGTCGTCATTGACACCCCACCACTCATGGCGGTATCGGACGCGTTCACATTGCTCACAAAGGTCGACGGCGTAGTGATAGTAGGTAGGCTCGGGCACAGTCGGCGAGATGTTGCGGAGCAGCTTCACGAGGTTCTGGCGAGTAGCGGCGCGCCGCTTTTGGGGGTGATCGCGAATGAATCGACGTCGGGCGGGCCAATCCCCTACCCAGGAGACGGCGGTTCATCTCAGGCGGTGCCCTCAGACAACGGCGTGTCTTCATCGGAGGAGTTCGCTCCGACGGCCGGGGCCTGAGTTAGCTCACTCAGCAAGGACGCAATGCAATGGCAGCGGCGGTGTCGCCGAGGTCATAGAGCCGACGACTGTCAGCCGTCCCGCCACCAAGGCACTCCATGGCTTCTACGGCGAGCGCGATGCCGCGCGGCGGACATCATCATTTGCATGCCGAAGGGCAGGCCGTCTATGAGATAGCGCCGAGCGAGTCGACGCGTTGGTTCTTGTGATAGGCGATAGGCCCACTCCAGTCCGAGGCCGCAGATCCAACCTGGTGCGCGTGACACGTCTCCTGTTGCGTAGCTTAGGCTGATGCCAACCCCAAGGAATGACGCATGAGGCAAGGAATTGCGCAGCATACGGATCAAGAGATCCTGCTTCGGGAACCCCAGCGCCACGAACACAATCCGCGGGGCCGCCTGGGTTATCTGACGCCTAACGCGGTCCAGCTCTTGCTCATCGCCTTCGAAGCCGACCGGAGGACACGCGGTGCCGGCGATTACGAGGTCAGGGTAGCGGTCCTGAAAGACATGCGCTGCGCGCTGAGCAACCCCAGGGTCACCGCCGAGTAGAAACACGCTTTGCCCACGCGCGCTCGCAGCCTCGCAAATAGTCCAGACCATGCTCGAGCCGGACACTCGTTCCGGTAGTGGTTCCCCGGCAAGATGGCTGGCCCAGACCAATGGCATTCCATCCGCGACAACCAGGTCTGCTTCGTCGATCAAGGCTCTCTGGGCGGGATCGCGGTTGTAACGACGGATGTGATCGAGGTTCGCCGTGATCGTCCAATGCCCGCTTCCCGCCTCTGCCGCGTCGATGATCGCCCGCACCGCATCTGCTTCTGTCACGACACCCATTGGCGCGCCCATGGAGCGGGTAACGCGCGCAGGCTCCGCCGGGACGTCGTCGCTTGAGGGTCCGGGTGTCAAGGTATTAGCGGTAGAAGGCGGATTGCTGATGGCACGCTGCGAGACAGTATCCAGCGCAGCCAGCGTGTCTAGCATGCCCAGATGGTTCGCCTACACCTCTGACGCCACCGACGAGTGCATTCTTTCAGACTCCAAGGCCTCAATCATTGCGGCCTGCTCCGCGACACGGCCGCCGTCGTGCGCGCCGTCACGCAACAACTCGACACCGAATCGGCGCCGTAGCGCCATTGTCTCGATCGACGCGGCTCAGATCAGCCAATCTCCGGCAGGGACTCCTCCGGCGAGATGCGCAGGATACCGGGGCCCAAACCGCTCTCGCGGTCGAGGATCAGCTCGGCCGCGGCGCTGCGGGACTTCACGCCCAGCTTCTGGAAGGCCGAGGATAGATGGTTCTTGACGTTACTCTCGGTCACGAACAGCTTCCGCGCGATCTCCGCGTTTGAGAAGTCCAGCACGATCATCGCGAGGATCTGGCGCTCGCGCGGCGAGAGCGGCGGCCGGTCAACGATCTGGCGAATGGCCTTGGGCACCACGCACTGACCAACGGCGACCGCAGCGAGCGTTGGTGCGAGTGTGTGCTTGAGATCGCTCGCCATCATCGCGCCCTCCAAGCGAGCTGCGATCACACGTGCGCCCCGGGGGTTTGGTGCTTCGGCTAGCACCGCCACTAGCGGCCCCTCGTGCCGGTTGCGCATCTCCGTCAGCGAGTCGGTCTCATCCTGGCAGGCGTTCGTCCAGCCCAGCAGGCCAATCGATACCTGACCGTTTGGAGTCTGCAATGGCGCCTGCGCCAAGAGCTGCTCTATGGCCGAGGAGAGCCCGGCTCGATCATCAAGCACAGCCGCGACATACGCAGCAAGATCAGTCAACGCAGTCTCCCCTATCCCGTCGGGGTGGGCGACCGCGCATGAAGCGCGTAGCCGGTCTCCCCAGTGGGGAGACCGGCGCAGCCATGATTACGGCGTCGTTGAGTTCCCGGCACCGCCCGGAGGAATGGGCGATCCTGCCGTGTAGGTTGCGTCGAAAGTCCCGTAGGGGCTGCCGGCAGCCGTGAGCTCCGTCAGGTTCCCGTGGTCCTCTATGCGGGGCGTCTCGTACTCCGACGCTGTGTTGGTGTTCTCCATGCCTGCTCCTTTGGTTGGTGGAGGAGCCGGATTCTAGGAGAGCGATGTGGGCCCGCACAAGGCCTGAAAAAGTACAGGGCCACGTTTGTGGCCGGGAAAACCGCATTGCAGCGGCGATTGTAGGCTTTCGTCCACACTGTGCTCGCCGCGTGCGGGTGCGATCTCTTCGTCATCCTGTCTGAGGCTCAAGCCACTGGTTGGCAATCGCCACACGCCATAGCGAGCCCGCGCCCAGCATCGAGCGGTCCTCCCGCGCCACGCCGATTTTCATGTCGAGCGCATTCCCGGCGACGTAGGAACGAACAGCGGCGTTGGTCGCTCGCAGCGGCTCGATCAGACGCGCTTCCTCGGCGCTGATGCCCGCGAGCACCAGCGGCGTGAAATGGCTCTTCTCGTGGCGTGTGCGCACTGCCTCGGGGATCAGACCGGTTAGCCCTTCGCGCAGCAGCGGGCGATCGCGAAGCGGATCGAATTGTGCTCGTGGTGGAAGTCGCAGCGCGGCTTCGATCAGCGGCAGGTCATAGAGGAGGGGATGGCGGATGTCGATCGCCGCGTCCGCTGCTTCGCGGCGGAAGTGACCTCCCATGTCGAGCGTGTCGCGAAGATCGATCACGCTCTCGACTTGGTAGCGCCACCACAGCGGCCCGTCATGCCGATCCTGCTCGTCGGCGATACGCAGATCGAGGAGTGTCTGCGCATCCGCACGCGGCACGATCGAGCCCGACGAGGCGATCCTGCGCTGTTCGCGACGATGCTGGACGGCGCTCGGGACGAGCGGTGCGAGTCCATAGCGGCGGAGCACGTGCAGGCGCAGGCGCCGGTCCGGATGCTGTCCCAAGCCCGGGATGCGACGTGTCAGCGACCACGCTCCGAGCAATCGGCCCGAGCGCACCCTGTCGGCGATCAAATACCGCGCCAGCCCGAACAGCTCATCGCCGCCCTCGCCATCGAGCATCAGATCCACGCCCAGCTCCCGCGCTCGCGCCATCACCGGCTGCCACAAGAACAGGTTCGGTGTGGCCGGCGGCAGGCGCCAGCGCGCGATGTGCTCGAGCGCCGGTGCGAGCATTGAGCTATCCGACTTGAAAGCGATCTGTTCGAGCGGCAGCTGCGTGTGGCGGCCCGTCGCCTCGATCAGCTCGCGCTCGTCTGTAGCCGGATAATCGGAGAAGGTGCCGCCGATCGCCAGTGCGCGGCCATCGGTGAAACCATTTGCGGTGAGACCTGCCGCCACGCACGCGGAGTCAAGCCCGCCGCTCAGCTTCACCGCGGGGCGCCGTGATCCCGCCGCGGCTCGCCCGACGGCAGCGAAGGCTGTGTCCCGCAGGCGCTCACCGAGCACTATCGGGCTGCCTTGATCCGTTCCTTGGTAATGAATGCGCCACCAGCGCTCGACCTGTGTGCGGCCCTCACCGAGGGTCAGCCGATGTCCGGCCGGCAGGCGCTGTACGCCCTCGTAGAGGGTGTGTAAGCGGGGGACGAGGCCGTTATTGATCCACCGCAGCAACGCAAGTCGATCGGGGCTCGGCGTGGCAGGGAGCAGATCGAGCAGATCGCGCTCGTGCTCGGCGAACAAGACGCCGTTGCCAACACTCGTGTAGACCAGTGGCTGTGCGCCCAGATGATCGCGTACGACCAGGCAGTGCTCGCGCTCGCGGTCAAGCGCCACGACGACGAAGCGGCCGCCCAGCAGCTCGCACGCGCGCTCGCCCAGCTCGATCAGCGCACGTCCAAAGGCGGTAGGCAGTTCGGCGCGGGTGCGCAGCCCGAAGCGTGCGCTCAGCTCGCCGCGGTCTTCCGGCTCGCCGAACAGCCAACAGCTCCACTTGTCCTGCATGGTGTCCGGGGCAGCCAGCATCGCGAGCTCGCCGACACAATGGATCCGTGCTTGATGGCGCTCAGCGGCCCGTTCGAGCAGCTCGCCAGCGCGCGCGCCCCAGGCTCCGGCAAGCATCTCCGCTCTCAGCGCTCCAACAGGAGCTCGTACCTCATGCGACCACCACGGCAAGATGCGCCTGAATCATCGCCGCAAGTTCTGTGGCGTTGACGCCGGGCTGCACCCGCAGTCGGTGCGCCAGCTTGTCCGCAGCGATGGCTGAGACGACCTCAAGCTGGCGTTGGAGCCGAGCCGGGGAGCGCACGGACAGATTGAATGTGCTCGCGATCAGCTCGAATGGGTCGACGGCCGCGAGTTGTTCAACTGCCGGCTGCTCATCGGAGTGCGCAAGCAGAAACAGGCCCGCTAGTGGCGCCGGGTCGGGCGTGCTGTCGTTGGCATAACGTTGCTTTTCCCCGACGGTTCCCGCGTGGCGCCCGAGCGCTGCGCGGTCATCCGCGGAGAGCCGCTCCCCCTCCGATGCGCGCAGCTGCAGCACGGTCGATCCGGCGTGGGCGATGAGCGCGCCGTCGCGTAGCTGCAGTGCTACCGCGTCATCGCTTAGCAGCTGGCCACCGGCTCTGACGAGTGCGGCGGCAAGCGAGCTCTTGCCGGCGCCGGGCGGGCCCGCTACGAGCACGGCGCCGTCGTCGAGCACGACGCCCGAGGCGTGCATCACCTCCAGGCCGCGGATCGTCGCGGCGAGGGGCAGCGCCTGAAACGGCAGGATGTTGGCCCAACCATTACTCCCAGGCTCGGGCTCGCACAGCAGCTCAGTGCCGTCGGGCGAGATCAGGATGCGCCCGAAGCCGTCCGCCCACATCAGATAGCCCGCCGGCTCCGCGAAGTCGACCGTCAACAACACTGTCTCGCCGAAGCGCAGCTCGCGCGCACGCAGCGGCGTTGTTGTGAGCGCCTCCCAGCGTCGATTCAGCTCGTCGGGGTCCAGACGGACATGCGAAGGTGGGTCGTCGGCTGCCGTGTGCGGGCTGCGCCCGAGGCCTGGCAGCGAGATCCGTGCGTCAATCGCGAGGGCGAGCCCGAACGCGGTGCGGCTGTACTCCTCCCGGCCTGCGCGCGGCGGGTCCTCAACCGGCGTCGTCATCCGTGGCCACGATCAGTTCTCGCTCGAGCAGCCCGCGGGTAAGTGTCAGCAGATCGCGCTCGATCTGCTCCCGCTCGACGCCGTACTCATTGGTCAGCTCAGGCACCGCGTCACCCACCGTCAATGCCACGTCAAGCACCTCGAGCATCCTGCCCGCAGTCGGGTTCAGGCCGTGGTACTTGCCGGTCCTGAGATTCAGCACGACCGTCTCGGCGACGAAGCTGCGATGCACGACGTGCTGGGGCAGGCGGACGCGCGTCGCGAGCAGCTCTTGGTCTGAAAGTTGGGGCACAGTCGGCATATCGGCGCTTTGCTCTCGCATCTCAATACTCGGCAATGGTTCCGCTGCGCTGACCGTAGCGAATCGAAGCGCGCAGCAGCATCATCCCCGCCGGCAGCAGGACCGCGACGAAGCCCGCGAGCTTGAGCAGCTCCAAGCCCGCCGGGTGAACGAGCGGCGCATTCACCAGCAGATGGCGCAGCAGGTCGGTGGCCGGAGTGAACGGCTGCACTTCCGAGGCCCAGCGAATCCAGCCCGGCAGTACCGTCGACGGGAAGTACAGGCCACCGATGATCGCCACACCGGCGACGATGAACTGGCTGGCGGAGGAGGCCTGCTTGAAGGCCATCACCAGGGCGACCAGGAAGAACGCAAACGGCATGAACGCCAGCGTGCCGAGCAGCGCGACAGGAACCGCTAGCACCGCTGTGCCCGCCAACGGGAGCCCGAACACGATTGCGGCCAGCGCCAGCATCAGCACGCCGCTGAACAGCGCGTTGATCAGCGGGAACAGCATCGTGCCGAGAATGCCGTTGATCGGCCCATGGGCGCTGACTAGGAAGCGCTCGATCGTTCCCGACACAAGTTCTTGTCGCACCGTTACCGGCATCACACCCAAGGAGATGGTGAGGATCTGCACGATCACTAGGCCGATGATCACAAACCCGAAATAACCGCCTGGGGAGTGAATGCTCTTAGCGGTGAGGATGTGGCTTATGTAGTAGAACAGCGTGATCGAAAACAGCGGGCCGAGGAACTGCGCGATCAGCTGGCTGCGATAGCTGACGAACAGGATCGCGTCGCGGCGGATGATTCCCCACATGGCATCCAGCCACAGCCTCATGCGACCTGCTCCAGATTGCCGTCTGAAAGGGTGAAGCTGGCGTCGCAGTCGATCACGCGATCCTCGCCGCGTGGCGAGCACCACAGGACGGTCGCCCCGCGTTTGGCGGCCTGCTCAATCTGCTCGTTGAGCAGCTGGTAACCGTCGTCGTCGAGTGAGTTGCGCGGCTCGTCGAGCAACACCACGCGCGGTTCGTGCAGGAAGGCCATCGCCAGGCGGATGCGCTGGCGCTGGCCCATCGACATGCGGTCGACGCGGCGAGCGGCGAACTCCTCCAGGCCGAAGCGCCGCAGGCTGTCCGCCACGAGCTCGGCGCGTCGCTCGCGCGGCACATACGCCAGCCGCCCCCAGTAGTCGAGCTGCTGGGCGACGCGCATGCGTGCCTGCAGGCTGCGGTCGCCCGCCGACAGAAAGCCGATCTGGCGCCGGTAGCGCCCGCCTTTGGAGAGCGGGGTGAGCTCGCCGATGCGCACGCTGCCGCGCTGCGCCAGCAGGATGCCCGCGGCCAGGCGCAGCAGCGTGGTCTTGCCGACGCCGTTGCGACCGCCGATCCAGGTGACCTCGCCGGCGCGCAGCGTCAGGCTGACACCGTCCAGGACGGGTGGCTTGGGGCCCTTCCAGCGGTGATACAGGTCGTCCAGCTCGAGGATCGGCTCGCCGACCGAGCCCGCGGCTCGGTCGGGATCGGAAATCGGCGCTGACAGATGGTAGGAACTCATAGCTGACCCGTGCGCTATGGACCTAGCGCCCCTCGAACAATCGCAGATCGACGTTGCCGAGAGACTGGGATTGCGCCCATATACAACGGCTTGCGCGCGACCGTACTTTCATAGGTTGGCAGCCAACAGCATGTCCGCCAGCGCGCTCGCCGGGGTCTGCAGTGGGGCCGTGAAGCGCCACAGCCCCACCGTGGAGGCGATAGTGCTCGCGAGCTCAAAGCGTGCTCGCTGGCGCTCGGCGGCGGGGGGAAAACGCATGAGCGCGCTCAGCAGGGCCACCAGCGGGCCCTCGATCTTCGTCAGTGATGGCTGCGTCGAGGCGAGTTGCGCGTTGGGGCGGCGGTCGAGCACGACTAGCGCCTTCAGCGGCAGCGAACGCGGATAGGCGGGGATGGCGATCCAGCGCTCATCGTCGATCGAGGAGATCGCCTCCGTGGGCTCCGCTGCGCCCAGCGCCGGCAGGCTCACCGCCGGCACCGTCATCAGCGGTGGCCCGGGATGGGCGAGCGGGGACTCGCCGTCGCGCGGCTCCAGCGCGAGCACGTCGTCTGCCACCAGCGCCGAACCGCGCCCGACGAGCTCCGCGAGCAGGGTGCTCTTGCCGCCGCCTGTGTCAGCGGTGATCGCGACTGCCCCGCCCGGAACGGCGATCGCGCCGGCGTGCAGCGCCTCGTAGCCGTGGAGCAGGGCGATCGTGAACAGCACCGAGTCGAGCACCACCCGCCACCACGAGGGGTCTGCCTGGTTCGAGGGCGCGCACCGCAGCACGCTCCGATCGGCGCTGAGGTGATGGACCGCAAGGGTCTGTGCCACCGGGGCGCCGCCGGTATCGGGCGCGGCGCCGTGGACGAAGCGATGGTCTCCCGCAGCGCCTTGCTCGACCACGAACGGGGCTCCGTCGATCACGCCCTCCCAGCCGCGCGCTTGGAGCCCGGACCAACGCTCCGTGATCGACTGGGCATCGACGCAGCGAATCTTCAGGCTCGGCTCATTCCATGGCCGTGGCTCCCAAGCGCCCGGTGGCTGGGCGTTGGTGTCGAAGCTGAGGCCGAACGCGGCAAGGCCCAGCCCAGGTGCGGCGTGCGTCAGAGCTCGACCAGTCGACCGAACGGCTCATCGCCCGGATCGAGCACCGGGTGGCCGTCGTGCTCCACCCAGGCGTGGGCGAGGAACGTCGGCGTCGTGCGTGCGCCGATCACGAGCTTGGCCTGGATGCCGCGGTTGGCGAGCAGCCGCGTAAGCACGAGCGAGCGGACGAGGCAGCGGGTGTCGCCGGGAAGGTGTGCGAGCAGGCGCGTGACAGCACGACCAAGGCGGCGAGCCTCCGCGAGCGACTGCGCGGCCGGGGTGGCGGCGGACGGCGATCGCGAGCGCAGGCTCGCCACCACGGTCTCGATTGGGGCACGGCGCAAAGCCCGCCGCGACTGGGCGTAGGCGGCGAGGATCTCGACCGCGAGGCGCGCCCGGGCGGTGTGGCTCAGGCGCTCCAAGCGCGTACCTCCGACGACGGCGACTCTCGTGGCTGGCGCGCCGTGTGGCTCAGAGCTGCGAACTGCCATCCGCGTTGGTCAGTCCTCGCTCAAGCCTCATTTTTTCAGTTTCGCGGGTTTTGATTTTTTGGGTTTCGCCGCGCATGTGTGGTAGGTGCGCTTTCCCGATACCTGGTTGCCGCGGAAGGTCGTCGCCTTGATCTTGATCGTGAACGCGCCTGCAGGTAGGCCCTTGAGGTTGACCGTGGCGACGTAGGTGCTGTCGCGGTGGACGATTTTGAGCTTGTGGCCCCTGAGGGTCACGACCACAGTCTTGAACGGGTCGTACTTGGAGTCATGGATGTGGATGTTGAACTTGCGGCCGCTGAAGCACTTCTTGGCGCTTGGCAGCGACACGACTTCCTTGAAGCTGCCGACTGCGGACCTGGCCAGGGGGGCAGTCAGCAAAGACTTCTCGCAACCGTAGCTGGCGCCCACGCCGGGGCTGCCCGGAGGGATGGTCGGCTGTTTGGCACCGGGCGAACTCAGGCAGACGAGCAGGTAGCTCGACCCATTGGCTTCGGTCACGACCCGCCAAGCGGTCGGCCCGAGGACTGGATTTTCTACGCAGACTCGAGTTTCTTCGTTGGATTTGTACCACTGGTGGAATCCCCAGTAGGAGCCGTCGGCCTGCGGGGTGATTTCTTTCCAGATTTCCTGGCCGACTGGGTGCGTGCAGGTCGCGAACTTGGTGGGTTGAACGACAATACCCTTGAACTTCCCGTTACCCGCCGATTCGACCGCGATTTGGCCGCCGGTGAACGACCAAACGCCTTCGATGCTGGACGTGGCCATGGCCGTCGCGACGCCGACGGTTAGCAGGATGAGGGTCGCGGCGATCGCGAGAAGCAGCGATTTGCGGCGCCTTGGGCTTTGGGAAGTGCTCTTAGTTCTAGGCATTGCCCTATAAACGCGGGATCGAGCACATTCTTCCGCGCTTGTCGGCGCCTGCAAGGCGATGGGTTGTGTGGGCGCCCAAATTCTTGACCGTCGCTGCCGCCGTCTCGCGACATTTGCGGCAGCGTCTCGCTAGTATGCGCGCCCGGACAAGGGGGATCGGCGCCAGGATCGACGTCAGGCTAGGAGACGTCGGTGCGCGTGAACCCATCGGACAGGATGCGCCAAAGGGGGGCACAGCGTTGACCAGGCAAGCGGGTTCTCTGCAGATATCGATGGTGCGGTGCGTAGGCATGGCAATAGCGTCGATCATCGCTCTGTCGATTTGGGCGCCCTCTGCGGCTCACGCGAGTGGGTGCACCGACAGCTTCACGAATACCGCAGGCGGTAGTTGGAGCACAGGCTCCAACTGGAGCAAGAAAGCCGCGCCGACTTCGGAAGAAGAAGCGTGCATCACCGACAACGGGACCTACACCGTCACGCTGAGTGCGACCAGCGTGAGCGTCGCGTCGTTGACGATCGGCGGGAGCTCCGGCACCCAGACACTCGCGGTCGAAAGCAGTTGCTCGGGGAGCGCCTCGCTCGGCAGTACCGGTGGACTCGCTGTCGGCGCCAACGGCGCCATCACGCTCACTAACAGCGGACTCTGTGCCAATGGCGACACCCTCGGGGGACCCGTCTCCAACGCCGGCACGATCACGTCTGCGCCCGGTACTAGTGGCGGCGCGCGCAACCTCGAGGGGAATCTTACGAACACGGGGATACTGGCCATTGACGCGAATGCGTCGTTCAACGGCGCCAAAGCGACATTCACGAACGACGGCTCGGTTGATCTTGGTTCGGGTCTTGAACTGTTTGTTGCGGGTGGGGACTCGTTTACAAACGGTGGGGGTGGTTCGATTTCTGCGCCTGGTGGTGCGGATGTGTTCCTTGCGAGTGGCTCGACGTTTGATCAGGGTGCGGGTACGACGAGTGGTTCGCAGCCGGTGGTTCTTTTTGAAGCGACTTTGAACTACACGGGGTCGGGGGCGAGCACGATCAGGATGCGTAGCTACCCGAGTCATCTCAGTGGCAACATCGCTTCGGGGCAGTCGCTGGTCCTCGAAGGTTGTGTTGGTGGTGGCTATCCGGCGATTGTGGGAGCTGTGGGTAGTTTCAGTAACGAAGGCTCGATAGCGCTCACGAGCGCTAAGCACGGCGAAAATGATTGTGGTGGTAATGACGGGGCTACCCTGAACGTCGAAAACGGTGGGACCCTCACGAACGCTGGCACGATCACAGCCGAAGCAGGGATAGGCGGTGCGCGCTCTTTGAACGGCAACGTTACGAATACCGGCGAGCTGGCGGTGGATACGGGCACAGCGCTCCAGGGGTCCGGTGTCGCGTTCGACAACGAGGGTGCGGTTGATCTTGGTTCGGGTCTTGAACTGTTTGTTGCGGGTGGGGACTCGTTTACAAACGGTGGGGGTGGTTCGATTTCTGCGCCTGGTGGTGCGGATGTGTTCCTTGCGAGTGGCTCGACGTTTGATCAGGGTGCGG
>DATHLT010000041.1:0-21383 GCA_035487855.1 Solirubrobacteraceae bacterium | reverse complement strand
TGATCCGCCTCGCGCCGGGTGTGACCTATCACTATCGCCTGGTCGTCAAAGGCGCGGGCGGGGAAAGCTACAGCCCGGACTCGATCTTCACGCTCTACGCCCCCGCACCCGCACAGATGGCCACCGACCCGTTCACGGTCGGGCAGAGCACGCCCGCTCCGTTCTCGGCTCTCCCGCTGCTTAGTGCGCCCGTGTTTCCGCTGGTGCCGGCAGAACCCACGGCGCCCACTTCAAAGCCGCTGACGAAGACACAGAAGTTGGCGAAAGCACTGGATGCTTGCAAGAAGCTGCATGACGGCAAGCGGAAGTCTTGCGAAAGGACAGCCCGCAGCAAGTACGGCGGGACGTCCAAAAAACGCAAGAAGATGTAGCGCAACCAACAGAAACCTGCGCTGGACGCCCTCTCCTCTGGCGCAGAGCATTCCCAACCGGCAGAGGGATAAGTAACGGCTTCGGAGCGCGTATCTGGCCAAAGACGAGCGCCCCGGTGCCGCCAGTCAACTACATAGGAGATGATACATCATGAAGAAGCTCCTCACCGGCCTGTTGCCGGTCCTGCTGGCCGCTGGCGCCTTCGCGGTGCTGCCATCGGCGGCGTTGGCCGCGGGTGAAGCGTGCCACGGAGAAAAAGTCCACGTCCTCTGTAGCGAAAAAAATGAAGCTTTGCGGGACGATCTGGTGGAACCGCCAGAAGGCGTAGGCGGTGGTGGCTACGGCGCATCCCTGCTCGGGGTCAACACGCTGGGCAAGATTCGGCTGTGCTCGACCATAACCGGTGTCAAAGTATGCAATGAAGAGCCGACCGGCTACTCATTCTTCGGGGTCAAGCTTCACAGCAATCCGCTCTCCCCGGTGACCACGGCCGAAGAGGAAAACTGTAAAGAAGGGAAATTCGAAGCGAAGGGATGGATCACCTTCGTTGACCTCACGGACTGGACGACGGCAGGGGTAGCCGACCCAGTGTACGACAACACCTCCCCTGGCTATAACGGACCGTGGTCGATCGGTATCAAGAGCAACCGATGCAAAACTAACCCAGGCGTAGTGACGATCGAAAAGGTCGCGCTGTACTTCCCCATAGAAGAAAACCAGAAAGCCACTGGCACGCTCACCGGAAAATGGTCCCAGCCAAGCACAGAAAAATGTGCTGGTGGCGGGATCGAACTGAACACCACCCAGTCGAGCCTCAAACTAAGCATCGGTGAAAAACCCGAAATCGACAACGGCACGACGGGCAAAAACGCGTTCATTTGTTTCGTTGCATCGAACGACTATCTCTTTCCTAAAACCGCGCCGACGTGGGCGCCGCTCACAGGGAGTATCTGGAAGGACTAACTGAGTAGCGACGTTTCTAATCCGTTGACATCGGGTTAAGCTGGGCCCGGCCTCCAGTCGGGAGATCCGGGCCCAGCACTCTATCCTCTCGTGATTTCTCACTACCTTCTACGTATGTTGCATGCCCGCCACTGGCGGCTATGTGGCTTGAGCGCGTATCTGTCTGCTGGCGCGTTGTTGGCCGGCTGCGGCGGCGCCGGACCTCCGGGTGCCCTCACGCCTCACCGCGTGCCGCGGGGCGCGGTCGCGATCGTCGGCGCCGTGCCGATCACCACGTCGAGCTTCGATCACTGGCTCGGGGTTCTCGCCGATGAGCAGAGACCGGTGCGAGCCACGGCACGCACGCGCAGGCGGGCGGTGCAACGCACAGTCTCCTTCCTGGTCAAGGCGCAGTGGCTAGTACAAGAGAGCCGTGCCGAGGGCATCAACGAAGCGGTGCTGAACAAGCTTGTCTCCCAGCAGGCCAACCAGCAGTCGCCATCGAGCGGCATGACGCGCTCCGACATCACCTTCCAGGCACGACTAAATACGATCGCCGAAGCGCTACAAGGCCGTCACGGCACGGTGTCCGTAAGCACAGCCGAGGTCGCCCACTATTACGCCTCGCATCGCTCGCTGTTCTCGAGTCCAGCGGTCCGTGACACGCTGATGGTCGTCACCCGTGATCGCACCAGGGCGCTGAAAGTTAGAGCTGCGCTCGCCTCTGGACAGCGCTGGGCGGCGGTCGCGAAACGCTGGTCGATCGATCCCTCGGCGCTCGCCGGCGGCGCCGATGCGGTCAGCGAAGGCGCTCAGTCCCCAACCCTTGTTCGCGCCGTGTTCGCCGCGCGGCGCGACCGGATCACGGGACCAGTGCGGGCGACCCCGACCGCCCAACCGACGGTCAACGACTACTACGTGTTCAAGGTCACCGGCGAGCAGCCTGCCTCATACCGGCCGCTAACGCAGGTCACGGCGGAGATCCACCAGACGCTCAGCGAACGGGAACACCAGCGCGTCCTGGCCGCGTTCACCAGCGCATACGAACAGCGCTGGCACACCCGCACACTATGCGCTCCCGGCTACGTCATCCCCGAATGTCGCAACTATACCGTCGCCACTCGCGGGCACGAACCCTGAGCGTGCGGATGAGGGCATCACGTTTGTACATCTCCGTCCGAGATGTGAGCGCTTACGTAGCAGTTTTCTGGTGGCGGGCGCGTTTGGTTTGGCCGCAGTGAGTCAGTTCGCCAGACAGCGACGTCAGGTGCCAGGGGCCGGGAGCGCGCGTCAAGTGCGCGAGTTTCAGCGCATGCGGATTGTTTCGGCGATGGTGGCGGTTGCGTGCGAGCGGGGCGTGGCGGGCGCGACGGTCGGCGACGTGGTCGCTGAGGCTGGTGTTTCCAGAAAAACTTTTTACGAGATCTTCGACAACCGGGAAGCCTGCCTACTTGCGGCGATTGAGCAGACTGTGGAGCGAGTCTCTGAGAAAGTGGGATCGGCCTGTGTTGCTCATCAGCGGAGCTGGATCGACCGGATGCGGGCGGGACTGCTCAGCCTGTTGCGCTTCTGCGACGAGGAGCCGGCAGTTGCCCGCTTGTACGTTGTCGACTCGATGGCGGCGGGGCCCGAGGTGCGCGACCGGCGAAAAGAGCTTCTTCAGCAGTTGGCGCGTCTGGTGGACGAGGGGCGAAGGGCGGCGCGTAGAGAGCCTCCTCCACTCGCGGCGGAGGGCGTTGTGGGCGGCGTGGTCAGCGTTATCCACCGACGCCTGGTGGGATCGGATGGAGATCCTTTCGTCGAGATGTTGGGTCCGCTCATGAGCTTTATCGTGCTGCCCTACCGCGGTGGGGGGTTGGCACGGCGGGAGCTTCACCGGCCGCTTCCGATCGATGCAGGTGGGAGTAATGGTTCGGCGATTGCCACTAAACGCGTAGACGGCCTAGACATGCGCTTGACGTACCGCACGATCAGAGTGCTCGGCGCGATCGCGTCGGAGCCTGGTCTCAGTAACGTGAGAGTCAGCGAACGCGCGGGCGTCACAGATCAAGGCCAGATCTCCAAGCTCCTTTCTCGACTCGCAGGTCTGCAACTGATCGAGAACACCGGACCGGGCCAGCGCAATGGTGCCGCTAACGCTTGGCATCTCACAGATCGTGGCGAAGCCATAGAGCGACTCGGGAGGCAGCAGCGAGCGCAGTTCGACGGTCTGGTGGGAGGGCGCCGCAAATAGAGAGCGGTGTGCAGTGCCCAATGCCGAGTGAGCGCTACGCTGCCTGGGCATGCGTGCACTGCCGACAGCTCCGCTCGCGGCCGGTTCGCTGATCGCGAGCTACGGCGTGGTCGCGGCCACTGGCTCACGCCCGCTTGGCGGGGTCGTGTTGGCGGCCGGCGGCCTCGGCTGCGTCGAGATCTGGCGCCGGCGCCACGGCACGCGCACGGCAGCGCAACTCGGGGCCATCGGGTTCGCGGCGTTTGTCGCTTCTCATCTGCTCGCGCTGGCGCTCGGCCCGTGGCCGGCTGTGCTGATCGTCGCGGCGTTCACCGCCTTGGCGGCTTGGGTGCTGGCGGATTCACGTCTGCTGGATGCGCTCGAGGCACTTGCCTGACGCGCTCGCTTTCCGCTCGCCCTCACGGTAGATTTCCCCTATGGCACACGCTGTCGCCTCCGGGCCAGGAGCTATCGCCGACGCGGCGCCCGCCGCGCCTGAGCGCCCAGACTTTCAGATCGTGCCTCGGGCCGGGTTGCCGATCGTCGCGGTCGTCCTCGTGCTGTTGATCGCCGGCATCGCCTCCAACAAATTGTGGCCGCTCGAGTTCCTGCACGTCGTGGGTGGCGCAGCGTGGACTGTGATCGACCTGTTCCTCGGCTTTGTGCTCGGCCCGATAATCGGCAAGATGTCGCTGCCTGCACGCGTCGAGTTCACGACGCGGCTGATGCCCAAGATGGTGCTGATCATGCCGACGGTCGTGACCGTGACGCTGGCGGCGGGATGGCAGCTGTCGACTGATCTGGGGACAAACCTGACGGCGAACCCCCTGCATAGCTGGGTGGTCGCGAGCTTCATCGTCGTCGGCGTGATGGCGGTGATCGCGCTCGGCCTGCTCGAGCCAGCGAACATCGCGGTGCTGACGGAGCTGAAGAAGCCGCAGCCGAACCCTGAGGTGATCGAGCGGCTGATGAAGCGCTTCATCTACTCGGCGGGCGCCACCGGAGCGATGCAGGTGGCGACGCTCGTGATCATGACCAAGCTGGCCACCGGATGAGCGAGCGGCGTCTGCCGCCGGTGACGCAACTGGGCATGCTCTCGCTGGCCCTGGTGCTCGTCGCCGGCATCTACATGTCGGCACATCTTCCGCAGCACGTCTCGCTCGGCCCCGCCGTCGCGCTGCTCGCGGCCTCGGCGGTGGTGCTGGTCGTCAACCTGCTGGCGCTCGCCCGGGTCGACGGGTTCGCCTGGGGGCGCTTCTTTGAGATCGGCAGATGGGCGCTGCTGGCGTATCTGCTGATCGCGGGGATGATCGAGTACGTGTTCCTGCGCAACCACACCAGTGGCGGCGCGCTCGTGGTGATGACGCTGTCGCTGCTCGTGTTCGCCATCAACGTGCCCGTGCTGGTCGGCTTCACTGTCGCGCGCTACGACAGCTGAGGACTGGAGCGTGCTGCCGCGCGAGCCCTGTGCAGTGCTCCGTCAGCCGCTCGTGAACCGTGTCGCTTCCTCCGAGCCGCCGGTGGCGTCGCCCTCGCTGTAGGAGTGCGCGCCGGCGCCGGCGAGCCGACCGCCGTCGACGATCAGGTACTCATCGCGGATCGGGCGCCCGTCGAAGTAGCACTCGAGGATCTCGCGTGTTCCCGCCGCATAGCGCGCCTGCGCGGAGAGGCTCGTGCCGGAGGTGTGCGGCGTCATCCCGTGGTGTGGCATCGAGCGCCATGGGTGGTCCTGTGGTGGTGGCTGTGGGAACCAGACGTCCCCGGCGTAGCCCGCGAGCTGGCCGCTGGCGCACGCGACGGCGACGGCGTCGCGGTCGCAGATCTTGCCGCGTGCGGTGTTGATCAGGTAGGCGCCGCGCTTCATCTTCGCGAGCAGCTCTGCATCGAACATATGCTCGGTCTCGGGGTGCAACGGCGCGTTGATCGTGACGACATCGCACACCGCTACCAACGACTCGACATTGGCGTGGAAGGTGAGGCCGAGCTCCTGCTCCACCTCCGCGGGCAGACGGTGGCGGTCGGTGTAGTGCAGGCCGACCTCGAACGGCTTCAGCCGTCGCAGTACGGCTGAGCCGATGCGCCCCGCGGCGACCGTGCCGACCTGCATGCCCTCCAGGTCATACGAGCGTGACACGCAGTCGGCGATGTTCCAGCCGCCGTCGATTACCCATTGATAGGAGGGGATGTAGTTGCGCACGAGTGCCAGGATCATCATCACCACGTGCTCGGCGACGCTGATGCTGTTGGAGTAGGTCACCTCGGCGACCGTCAGGCCGTGCTCGATTGCCGCCTGCAGGTCGACGTGGTCTGAGCCGATGCCGGCCGTCAGCGCGAGCTTCAGCTTTGGGGCCTTGGCGATTCGCTCGGCCGTCAGGTACGCCGGCCAGAACGGCTGTGAGATCACGATCTCCGCGTCGGGCAGCTCGCGCTCGAATACCGAGTCGGGTCCGTCCTTGTCAGAGGTCACGATCAGTCGGTGGCCGCGGCTCTCGAGGAACTCGCGCAGGCCCAGCTCGCCCGATATGCACCCGAGCAGTTCGCCGGGCGTGAAGCCGATGCCCTCGGGCGTGGGGGTACTCTGGCCGTCGTAATAGCGTTCGACCGTAGGGACGTCGTCGCGCGCGTATACGGGCGGGTAGCCGTCGACCGGATCGTCGTAGAGCACACACAGCACGTTCGCCATCGTCAGACCCCTTTGTAGGTGTTTGGGAGATACTCCCACGAATGAAGGCCATCCAGATCGTGGAGGAGTCGGGTCCAGACAGCGCTCTGGCGCTAGTCGAGCTGCCCGATCCCGAACCCTCACACATGCTCACGCCGGGCTCGGGCGTGGTAGTCGAGGTGCACGCTGCCGGCGTGTCGTTCCCCGAGCTCTTGCAGACGCGCGGCCTCTACCAGATGAAACCGCCACTGCCGTTCGTGCCCGGCAGCGAGGTGGGTGGCGTGGTGCTGAGCGCTCCGGAGGGCGCGTCGGTCAAGGCGGGCGATCGCGTGGCTGCGTTCTGCGCGCTGGGCGGGTTCGCCGAGACGGCGGTCGCCCCCGAGTTCTTCACGTTCGCGCTTTCGCCCAAGCTCGACTTTGCCCAGGGCGCCGCGTTGATCCTCAACTACCACACCGCGTACTTCGCACTGCTGCTGCGCGGGCGCGTGACGGAGGGCGAGACGGTGCTCGTGCACGGCGCCGCGGGCGGTGTGGGCACCGCCACGCTGCAGGTCGCCAAGGCCCTCGGCGCAAAGACGATCGCGCTCGTCTCTACCGAGGCCAAGCGGGCGGTCGCCGAGGCTGCCGGCGCGGACGAGACGGTGCTGCTCGGCGAGAGCTGGAAGGACGAGGTGCTCGAGCGCTCGGGTGGTGGCGTGGACGTGGTGCTCGACCCGGTGGGCGGCGACCGTTTCACCGACAGCCTGCGCTCGCTGCGCGAGGGCGGACGGCTGGTCGTGGTCGGCTTCACCGGCGGCTCGATTCCCGAGGTGCGTGTCAACCGGCTGCTGCTGAAGAACACAGAGGTCGTGGGCGCCGGCTGGGGCGCCTACGCGATGGCCAGGCCGGAGCTCAACCGCGAGATCGGCGCCGCGATCAACCGCATGGTCGACGAAGACTTCGTCGCGCCGCCGATCGGTGAACGCTTCCCGCTGGAGCGTGCGGCCGACGCGCTGAAGGCGCTCGAAGAGCGTCGCGCCACGGGCAAGATCGTGCTCGACGTACGCGCCGACTGACCAGCGCCGGACCTACTACTGCAGAGCGCAGCACGGCGGCGGTTATCCAGTTGCACGTGCTCTGGGTCCAGTTGCACGTGCGCTTGGCTATGGCTAGCCCTACCCCGGCTGGGGGACAGCCGCCGATATGTTGGTGGTCGGCCTTATCGACATGACTGAGTGAAGCGCTCAAAATTTGCGGTAGATGAGCGTCGCCGCGGGTCCGATCGCCGAGCCACAGTCTCCAGAGGGTCAGGAGGACGCTCGGCTGAGCGCACCCCGTGCCGGCGAGCTCGGGCCGACTCCAGATGAGATCCAGGTGCCGGTGATGGAGAATCTTGATCGTGTGATCACAGGTGTGATCACAGCGGTGCCGCCGCTGCTGCTCGTGCTTGCCGCGTTGCGCACCTGGAACCATGAGCTGCACTGGCGGGATATCGCGATCTTTCTGATCATGTACATACCCACAGGGATGGGCGTGACGGTCGGCTTTCACCGCCTGCTTACCCATCGCAGCTTTCAGACTTCACCTGCGCTGCGCGGTGTGTTCGCCGTGCTGGGCACGATGGCAGTTGAGGGGCCGGTTATCTCCTGGGTAGCAGACCACCGCAAGCACCACACTTACTCCGATCGCCTCGGCGATCCGCACAGCCCACATGTCGACCACGGTGTCGGACTACGGGGTGCGCTGCGGGGGTTGGTGCATGCACACGTCGGCTGGCTGTTCGATCACAGCCAGCGCGGCGCTCGCGAACGTTTCGCCCCCGACCTGCTCGCCGACCCGGTCGTGTCGTTCGTCGACAAGACGTTCCTGCTGTGGTCGCTAGTCGGGTTCGCGATCCCGTTCGGGCTCGGCGTGCTGCTGGGTGGCACCGTAGACGCGGGTCTGGAGGGCATGCTGTGGGGTGGGGTGGTACGCATGCTCGTGCTTCACCACGTGACCTACAGCATCAACTCGCTGTGTCATTTCTTCGGTGGGCGTCGTTTCGCGACCGACGATCACTCGCGCAACCTGATGTGGCTGGCGCTGTTCTCCTTGGGCGAGGCGTGGCACAACAACCATCACGCGTTTCCAACTTCGGCGTTTCACGGTATGGCGCGTCATGAGCTCGACATCTCGGGCCTGGTCATCGCCGGCCTGGAGCGTCTGGGCCTCGTGTGGGACGTGCAGCGCATCGCCGCCGCCCGTCAGGCGACGAAGGCACTCTGAGCACTCGCCGGCACTGCGGCTCGCGACCGTGAGGTGGTCTGCCAGGCGCTGCTCGCGCGGCGCCATGAGACGATTGCGGACGTGAGCCAGCGCGCTCGACTCCCGATCAGCCTCTCGCTCACGCCCGGCGCGAAGCCGCGGCGCTGGATGCCGACCCTCGCCGCCGGCCTGTCGATCGGCGAATACGCCCGTTCGTTGGTGCGCCGTCTCGCGCTGCTTACCGCAGTGTTGCTCGCCGCTATCTGGGCACTCAGCGGACAGGGCTACTTCTGGCCGGCGTGGGCGTGGCTCGGTCTGGGAGACCTCGTGCTGCTCGACTTCAGCGCGAGCTGGGCCTGGCGCCAGCCACGCGGGGCAGTGCGCCGCGTGGCGTGCGTATGGGCGCTGGTCGGCGCGGCTGCCGTAATCCTGATCTTCACGTGGCTGTTGACGTGGCTGTTGGCCGGGGCGCACACCTTCTGGCCGGCGTGGGCGCTGCTGGGTCTCGCTACCAGCGGTAGCGCCTACTCGCTGATCGCGCTACACGACCGCGTGCTGGTCGCACACGGGCGCCGTGCGCTGCGCGCGCGGATCGACATGCTCACGCGTACGCGTCGCCAGGCTGTCGACGCCCAAGCGGCGGAGCTCAGGAGAATCGAGCGCGATCTGCACGACGGCGCGCAGGCGCGCCTGGTGGCACTGACGCTGCAGCTTGGGCGCGCCGAGCTACGCGTCCAGGAGCAGCCTGAGATTCGTGGTCTGATCCTCGATGCCCAGCGCGAGGCGCACCACGCGATTGCTGAGCTACGCGACCTCGCTCGTGGGATCGTTCCACCCCTGCTCGCCGACCGTGGTCTCGTCGCAGCGGTGGAATCGCTTGCTGCTCGCTACGGCCTCGGCACCGCGATCGAGGTTGACACTCGTCGCTGGCTAGCCCCCGCGATCGAGAGCGCCGCCTACTTTGTGATCGCCGAGGCGCTCACCAACACCGCCAAGCACGCTTGCGCCGAGCGCAGCTGGATCCTGCTGCGTGGCGAGCACAGGATGCTCGTCGTCGTCGTCGGCGACGATGGTTGCGGTGGCGCCGATCCGAGTGGTTCTGGTCTCGCGGGGTTGCGCGCCAGGGTGGAGGCGCTCGACGGCAGCTTGTCGGTGGACAGCACCGACGGCAGCGGCACCATCCTGGAGGCGAGGCTGCCGTGCGGGTAGTGATCGCCGAGGACCTCGCGCTGCTACGGGAAGGGCTGGTCGCGCTGCTGCGCGAGAACCAGATCGAGGTCGTCGCGCAGGTCGAGGATGGCCCGGGTCTTCTGCGCGCAATCGCCGGACACAAGCCCGACCTGGCGATCGTCGACGTGCGCCTGCCGCCGACGTTCAGCGACGAGGGTCTGCTCGCTGCGATCGAGGCTCGCCGCCGGCAGCCCGCGCTCGCAGTACTGGTCCTCTCCCAGTATGTAGAGACCGCCTACGCGAGCGAGCTGGTCGGCAAAGACACCGCCGGGATTGGCTATCTACTCAAGGAGCGGGTCGGCGACGTGCGGGCCTTCCTCGACGCGCTGCACACTGTAGCTGCAGGCGGCACTGTGCTCGATCGCCAAGTAGTCGCCGAGCTGCTTGCCCCGCGTGACGGCACCACTGGTGCGCTCTCAGGGTTGACTGCACGCGAGCGCGAGGTGCTGGCGCTGATGGCCGAGGGGCGCTCCAACACAGCCATCGCCGAGAGTTTGATCGTTACCCCGGGTGCCGTTGAGAAGCACATCACTAGCATCTTCGCCAAGCTCGAGCTATCTGCCTGCCATGACGATCATCGCCGGGTACTAGCCGTGCTGGCGTATCTACGCGTCTCGAGTTGAGCGATCCCGATCACATGGCCGCAACCTGGTAAAAACTCTCGAACTGGCTACGGCGCGAGCTCTAGGACCGGTGTGCGCGCCAATACACGAGACTGGCGCCCGCGCGGCGCCGCTGGAAACCGAACAGATGTGGGAAGGATGGGCGATGGGCTCTGACGTACTGGCGCGGGTGCGCGGTGAAATCGATGCTCGACTGTTGGAGCTGCGCCAGGCGGTCGCCGAGTACGACCGCCTGCTCGACGCCGAGCGAGCGCTGGCTGCCGATGCCGCGGCCGCTGATGCCTCCGCCAAAGCTGCGCGTCCTGCCAAAGCCGCTCGTCCCACGAGGGCCGCTCGTCCTGCCAAGGCCGCTCGCGCTGCGAAGGCCGCTCGCGCTGCGAAGGTCGCTTCTCCCGCTAAGGCTGCTCCTCTCGTCAGGGTCGCGCGCCCTGCCAACGCTGCTCTTGCCAAAGCCGTTCGCCCGGCAACCTCTCCTAAGCGCCGCGGCAGGCGCGGTTCCGCAGCAGGCGCAATCGAACGGGCCGCCTCCAGCTCGCACGACGCATCGCAGCAGGCGATCGTGGCAGCGCTGGAGCACGGCTCGCATACGCTCGGCGAGCTCGTGTTGGTGACGGCGATAGCTGCCTCTGAGCTTCGTCAGGGCGTGCGGCATCTGCAGCACGCGGGCACGATTACGCGGACCAAGCGCGAAGGTAGGGCTGCTTACGCGCTGGCGAGCACTTCGACCGGCTGACGGGCGACCTTTGCCGCCTCTACAGGGCCAAGGAACGGTGTGAGCAGGAAGTAGGTCAGTTGCGGTGCCGCGGCGGGCAGTTCCGCGAGGCAGTCGTTCTCGACATAGTGATGCAGCACCTGCCAGATGCCGCCGGTGATGGCCTCGGCGGCGATCGCGGGCACGTCTGTGCGTCCACGCGCGAGCTCGTACGCGGGCCTGATGTAGGTGGCGAATGCCGCCAGCGTGGAGTTGCGGATCTCGATTGCCTCAGGACACGCGGCGAACGTGTCGACGACGCTCAAGTGTGCGTGCGCCGGCTCGGAGGCGAGATAGTCGATCAGCGCGTGCAGTCCCGCCTGGACCGCGCGCGGCCAGTCCTCTTGGTGAGCCTGATAGGCGTCGACTGTGATCGTCAGGGCCTGGTGCATGCCCACCTTCTGTGCGCCCAGGAATGCGTCGTACTTGGATGAGTAGATGTCGTAGAAGGTCTGGTGGGAAACGTTGGCGCGGCGGGCGATCTCTGGGATCGTGAGCGCTGCTAGCCCCTTCTCTGCGACGATCGCAGCGGTTGCGTCGACGATCCGCTCCTGCTGGCTTTTGACAATGAACTGGCGCGGCAGGTCGCTACGGCCGCTCGGCAGTCGGCCCTCCGCGCGCCGTGCGCGCTCGGATGAGAGCGCAGCTGTGTCGCCCGGCTCGCGTGGCTTTGCCTTGGGTGCTTGCAGACCGTCGGGCAGGCGCCGCGGGTAACACGTAGCCCACGACGTCAGCTCGTCGGCTAGCCCCGGAAGCTCACTCGCGCGATCCTCGCGCAGACGCGCTGCCGTCACCTCGCGGATCCCGCCGAGGATTGCCTTGACCGTCAAGTCTGCTGTGTCTGCCGATGCTCCGTCGCGGCTCGTGTAGATGCGGCCCTCCAGTCGATCTAGCGCGAGCCTGCGTCGTTCGAGCGCGTTTGAGCCCGCGCCGAAGGCGCCGAGCACCAGTAGCGAGGTTGTCTCGGGCTCGGCAGCGGCCAGCTCGGCCCACGCACGCATCGCCACCACCAGGCGCTGTTCGTGGGGAAGCTCCACGTTATAGGCCTTCATCACGGTCCTCGCGGCCTGCCCCAATGCATCGTCGTAAGCGCTTAGGAACAGACCTTCCTTGTCGGCATACAAGCTGTAGAAGGTTGGCTGGGAGACGTGCGCGAGCTTGGCCAGATCGCCGATCCGCACCCCCGGGTAGCCTTTCTCGGCGATCAGCTCGATCATCGCCTTCTGCAGACGGCTGCGCTGATCGAGCTTGACAAGCTCGGGATCGAGACCGTGCGTGCCTGTGGGTAGCGGTCGGTAGCGCTCCGCTTTGCCTTTACGGGGTTTGGGGTCTCCAGCCGGCGGGCGCGGCGATGCTCCGTCGGCCTGCAGCGGCGTAGTTGTCGAATTGCGAGCCGCCATCCAAATTTACCTTCCCAATTGCCCTAGGAAACTGAGATTACCAAAACCGTGTACAAAGGTTAAATTCCCCCATTGAGACTTATATTCAGATTCATCTCAGAAGATCAAGACGGGGGGACCCTTGGCTGGAAGCCAAAAATGGGCCTTATATGGACCATTTGGCTGTCGCTCGGCTCGAGCTCTCAGCCGGCGATCGTGTGTGACGTGCCCAGCACTGCGCCAGATGCGTCGAGCGCCTCCACAGCCACGTATGCCTCGGCGCTGGGCGTGGCGATGGCTGTCTCAAAGCCATTGCGTGGGGCGCTTGCTACGGGAGCCAGCTGCTGTGGTGAGGGTCCGGCAAGGACGTCCCAGCTGGCGGTACGCGTGTCGCCGTTCCAGCTCGCGTACACCGTCACCGCTGCGCCCGCACTTGCCGCGGAGGCAGCGATCGCTGGTGCTTCGGTAGGGGTGCCGGTCCACGGGAAGCGGTAGGTGCGGTATGCCTCGTAGGAGCCGTGCATGTGGGCGTCATACAGGAGCTGCCCGCCGGCGGTGAATTCCGAGAAGTACGGCTCGGCCCCCCAGCCCACGAACACATTTCCGTCTTCCAGCGACTGCACATTGCCCTGGCTGCCTGCCATCAGCGTCGGGTTGGAGTGCTCGTACTCGGCCACTACCGTGTCGGTCTTGGCTTTGGCGTTGACCGACAGGATCAACGCCCGCGACTGCGGGTGGACCTTCGGCACGCCGCCGTTGTCGAACACGCTGATCACGCCGCTGGGCAGCATTGTCGCGTCGTGCTGGTAGGCCGTGTCGGCGCCCGAGGCGAGCTTGAAGCTCGAGTGCCTGCCGCCGATGTGCGTGAGCACCTGGCCGGTGGCCGTGTTCAGTTCGTAAAGCGTCGAGGTATTGCGGGCGGAGATCAGCGTCCTGCCGTTCGCCAGCGGGTCGATTGAGTTCATGTGGAAGTAGTCGTACGGCCACGCCATGCTCGACCCCGTGGCGGTGCTGTAGGAGTCGGTCAGCGCCACGTGGTTGAGGCTCGCCCATTCCTTGCGCACGAGGCCCGTCCTCAGGTCGATTTCCTGGAAGATGCTGTCGGTCACCGCGGCGCCGCTTGGGCCCCCCAACGCGGAGAGGTTGCACTGGATCGGGTTGAACACCGTCAGCAGCCCCGTCCCCTGGGGGGTGATGCGGAATTCGTGCAGATCAGCGAGCAGGCCGTTGCCCGCGCGAACGTGACCGATCTGCTGGTAGGAGGTGTTGTCGATGATCTCTTCGCCCTCGCCGAAGCCCTGCGGCGGGATATAGCCCTGCCACCACGTCAACACCTGCTGGCCTTCGTCCTGTTGCACCTGCAGGTTGGTTGCGAACTTTTGCGGCGCGAGTGGGTGGAACCACACGAGGTTGCCGTCTTCTTCGAAGATCATCAGCCCGTTCGGACCGGGCCCGTTGTATGGCGCGGTGAACAGGTCCCCCGGGCTGGTCCCCGATGCATGGGACGTCTCGATGACGTCCGGCGCCTTCAGTTCCGGGGCGGAGTGGAAGTGCTGCCACTCGTCCGGGTCCTTGATCGTGCTGCTCGAAGAGGCCGCGCCGGCCAGCGAGACGTCCTCGTGGGCGACTACGAACTTGAACGCGAACGGTTGTGTCCGCGATCCTACCCGCACCTTGCCGTGCACCGTCACGGTCTCGCCCGACACGAACGGCTTGCTGGGCACGAAGCTCGCGCCGTCGCCCTGCGAGTAGGCGCGCAGACTTCCCTTGTGTGGCCCGGTCTCAGAGCCGAGCACGCGTATATCGCTGATCGCGCTGCTGGGTGCGCCCAGCAAGCTGATCTGGGTGGCCGGGGAGGCGACGTAGGAGTCCGGTAGGGGCGAGACCGCCAGCGTCGTTCCCGGCAGGATGGCGGAGCGATTGAGTGCTGTCGGTGTGCAGCGCCCCGCGCTCGGCGCGGTGTAGGCCGACTGCTCCGCGGCGATCCGCCGTGAGGCGAACGCGAGCGCGCCGATGCTGGCGATGACCACCAGCGCTGCGCCCCAGAGCAGGCCTTTACGTAGCCGCATTGCGTTTGAAGTGTTCATCGGGTGGCGGGCTAATCCTTTGGCGGTTTGCGCAGCTTTACATCAGTTTGCAGGGCTTTGCATGGCTTTGAACGCGCGATGATCCTAGGTCGTGGACACCCGCGCGCGCTAAGAAGTTGCGAAGAGCTCGTAAATGCTGAGCACCTTTTTCGCAAGTACACCAGGCTACCCCTGTTGGGCCGGTTCCCACCCAGACGCCTTGCGGCCGGCATCTTTAGGTTGGGTGCCGCTGGCAATGTAGGCTTAGCGACGGATGACGCAGAGCGACCGGCACATACCCGAGAAGGAGCGATGCTCCACATGCAGCGGCGCCGGCTGGACTTGGTATGAGTCCGAGCCTGAGGGCAAGTGGATCGTGTGCCGCGAGTGCATTGGCACCGGGCGCGCCGATCACAAGGGGCGCAAGCGGTTGAAGCCGGACGAGGCCGCGGCGTCTTAGAAGACCGGCGTCTCGGAATAGTTCCCAAACACCTGCTGCAGGGACTCGATGATCTCGCCCTCGCTGGCGTGCGCGCGGGCGCACACGAGCAGCGGCTCCATCAGGTTGCGATCCTCGTGGGCGGCGTCCTCGCGTAGCACCGCAAGCGCGCGCTCGACGGCCGCGCCGTCGCGCTTGGCTCGCGCAGCCTCGAGACGGCCAACCTGCTTGCGCTCGAGCGCGGGGTCGACCCGCAGCGTGGGGACTGGTACCTCGTCGCTGGCGACGTAGCGATTGACCCCGACGACGACGCGTTCGGCGCCGTCGATCTCTTGCTGCAGGGCGAACGACGCGTCGGCGATCTCCCGCTGCGGGTAGTTGAGCTTCACGGCCTCGACCATGCCGCCGAGCTCGTCGATCTTGTTGAAGTACTCGTAGGCGCGTTGCTCCATCTCATCGGTGAGCGCCTCGACGAAGTACGAGCCGCCGAGCGGGTCGACGGTGTTGGTGACGCCCGTCTCATGGGCGATCATCTGTTGGGTGCGCAGGGCGATCGTGACGGCCTCCTCGGTGGGTAGCGCGAGCGCCTCGTCGTAGGAGTTGGTGTGCAGCGATTGGGTGCCGCCGAGCACGCCAGCGAGTGCCTCGATGGTCGTGCGCACGATGTTGTTGAGCGGTTGCTGCGCGGTGAGGCTCACGCCGGCCGTCTGTGTGTGAAAGCGCATTTGCCAGGAGCGGGGATTCTTGGCGCCGAACGTCTCGCGCAGCTCCCGCGCCCAGATGCGCCTGGCGGCGCGGTACTTGGCGATCTCCTCGAAGAAGTCGATCTGGGCGTTGAAGAAGAACGACAGCCGTGGGGCGAAGTCGTCGACGTCGAGGCCGTGTTCGACTGCCTGCTGGACGTAGGTGAGGCCGTCCTTGAGCGTGAACGCGAGCTCCTGCTGGGCGGTGGAGCCGGCCTCGCGGATGTGGTATCCGGAGATCGAGATCGGGTGCCAGCGGGGCATGCGCTGGGTGCACCACTCGATCATGTCTCCGCACAGGCGCATCGCGGGGTCGATCGGGAAGCACCACTCCTTCTGCGCGATGTACTCCTTGAGGATGTCCGCCTGGATCGTCCCGGACAGGCGCTCGCGAGGTATCGATTCCCCTATCCCACCCTCGACGCCTGTGGTCTCGCCGCCCGGCGTCTGGCCGGACTCGGCAGCAGCGACGTAGAAGGCCAGCATGATCGCGGCAGGGGCGTTGATGGTCATCGACACGGACACCTTCCCCAGGTCGATGCCGGAGAACAGCGTCTGCATATCGTCAAGTGTGTCGACGGCGACGCCCTCGCGTCCCACCTCGCCGAGCGAGCGCGGATGGTCGGAGTCGTGGCCCATTAGCGAGGGCATGTCAAAGGCTGTGGACAGTCCGGTCTGGCCGTGCTCGAGCAGGTAATGGAAGCGCTCGTTTGTCTCCTCGCTGGTGCCAAAGCCCGCGAACTGGCGCATCGTCCAGAGCCGGCCGCGATACATCGTGGGGTGGATGCCGCGCGTGAACGGGTACTCGCCGGGGAGGCCGATGGGATCGTCGGCTGCGCCGGTACCAGCCCCAGGGGCGAGGTCCGCGGCGGTGTACAGCTCACGGATGGGCTCGCCTGAGAGCGAGCGGACGCTGTCAGCGTCGCCCGGCAACGTGCCGCTGGAGACTTCGCCGGACGCACCGGGCGAGTTGCTGTCAGTGTCGCCATCACCTGGCGGCCTGGTGCTTATTGCCATTAGGGGTTCAATGCTACTGCCGTGGTGCTGATGCCGGCTACGGATCGCTAGCGTGAGCAGCGCCATGCACAAGGAGCTCAGCCGTCTGATCGGTTCCGAGCACGTCTTGGACGCGCCGCCGAGGCAGTCCCCCTATAACGCTGACAGCTCCAACCGTAGGGGCGTGGAAGGCCGCGCGGATGCGGTGGCGCTGCCGGGCACTGCGGATGAGGTGGCTGCGGTGGTGGCGTGGTGCTACGAGCATGACGTGGGGATCGTTCCGCGCGGCGGCGGCACGGGCGTGCTGGGCGGTGCGGTGGCGGTGCAGGGCGGGGTGGTGCTGTCGCTAGAGCGTTTGCGGCTAGTGCGCGAGCTCGAGCCAGAGCTGTGGCGGATGCTGGTGGAGGCGGGCGTTAGCACGCACGACGTGCAGCGCTTGGCGCGGGAGAACGGGCTGATGTTCGCCCCCGACCCGGGCGCTGGCGAGCAGTCGCAGATCGGCGGCAACGTGGCAACGAACGCGGGTGGGCCGCACGCGCTGAAGTACGGGGTCACGGGGGCGTGGGTGGCCGGCGTGGAGGCGGTGCTGGCGCCGGGGGAGCTGGTACAGCTGGGCAGCTGGGCGGCGAAGGACGTGGCGGGCTATGACCTGAGGAGCCTGTTGGTGGGTTCGGAGGGCACGCTGGGCGTGATCACTGCGGTGTGGCTACGGTTGCTGCCGGCGCCGGAGGCGGCGATCGCGTCGGTGGTGTTCCTGTCCACCCGCGAGCAGGGTTGCGCGGCGATACGCACGGTGCTGGCGGCGGGCATGCGACCGTCGGTACTCGACTTCATGGATGGCGAGACACTGAGCATCACAGCGGCTGCTTACCCAGGAGAGGTGCCGGCGGGGGCGGGCTTTGCGGTGATCTGCGAGGTGGACGGTTCGCGCGAGGATGCACGGGCGCAGCAGGGTGCGCTGGTGGGGCTGCTGGAGGAGCAGGCTGTGAAGATCGAGCAGCCGCACGACGCCAAGCAGCTGTGGCGTTGGCGGGACGGCACGAACCCGGCGGTAAGCGCGGCACGCGGGGGCAAGGTGAGCGAGGACGTGGTGTTTCCGCTGGAGCGTCTGGCGGAGGGCCTCGAGCGTTTCGAGCAGATCGCTCACGCCCACGGCATGCGCTCATGTGCGTGGGGGCACGGGGGCGAGGGCAACGTGCACGCGACGGTCCTCGTGGACCCCTCACAAGGGGCGGAGCTGGACGCGGCGCAGGCCGTGGGTGATGAGCTGTTCGAACTGGTGGTGGAGCTGGGGGGATCGGTCGCGGGGGAGCATGGCGTAGGGTTGCTCAAGCGCGGGCGGCTGGCCTTGCAGTGGGATGAGAAGGCGCTTGACATGCACGAACAAATCAAGCTGGTTTTTGACCCGAAGGGCCTTCTCAACCCAGGCAAGAAGCTGGCGCGGTACCCTGCGCGCTCGCTGGGCACTTAGCCGGGTACAACCTGGCAGATCTACGTGAAAGGAATGCCACATGAACAAGTCGCAACTGATTGAGGCGATCGCGGCCGATAGTGGTCTGACGAAAGCAGACTCGGCTCGCGCGATTGACTCGCTGCTGGACACGGTCACGAAGACGCTGAAAAAAGGCGACGAGGTGAGCATCACGGGCTTTGGCAAGTTCTCCGTGGTCAAACGCGCCGCCCGCCAGGGCGTCAATCCGCGTACGGGCGAGCGGGTCAAAATCAAAGCGTCGAAGGCGCCGAAGTTCTCCGCGGGGGCGGCTCTAAAGCAGGCGGTGAGCCCGAAGAAGAAATAGACCCGGTCGAGTCCGCCGCCCCGGCGCGCCCACGCTAATGGTGCTCGTCAGCGAGCTGGAGCTTCCCGCGTTTGATTACACGGATCCGTCGATGCGCGGGGAACGCTTCCACGCCGCGATGGACGAGTTGCGCGGCGAGGGCTGGCTAGCGCAGGGGCCGTTCGGCTACATGGTGTTGGATCGCGAGGCGGGGGAGTTCTTCTTGCGCACGCGAGCAGCGACGTTCCCGGGGATGAAGATCGCTGAGATCTTCGGAGTGAGCGAGGGGCCGCTGTACGAGCAGATGCGACGAAACATCCTGCACGTGAACGGCCCTGACCACTCGCGCTTGCGTAGCCTGGTCAACCCGGCACTGTCACCCCGGGCGGTAGAGCGCTACCGCCCGGCGATGCGGGGCTTCCTGGAGGGGTTGTTCGAGGCTGCGATGGTCGCGTCGCGGTCATCTGTGACTGTCAGCTGCGAGTTCGTGGAGGCGTTTGCCAAGCCGTACCCGTCGCTGACGATTGCCACGGTGATGGGAGCACCGCTGGCAGATGCGCCCAAACTGCACCATTGGTCGAACTGGATCCAGCGGCAGTTCGACGCGGCCAGCATGGCTAGCGAGCGCGAGCAGATCGAGCAGGCAGTGGGCGAGTTCTACGAGTACGCGGAAGGGCTGCTCGCGAAATGCAGGGAGGACCCGGGCGATGATCTGATCTCGACGCTGATCGCCGCAGCCGACCCGGAGCACAAGCCGGAGCGACTCTCTGATGTCGAGTGCATCAACCTGGTGTTCAACGTGTTGGCAGGCGCGGTCGACACGACGCAGAGCCAGCTGTCCCACGCCGTGCGGCTGTTGGCCGAACACCCAGAGCAGTGGGCGTTGCTGGTGGAGGATCCAGCGCTGGCGCAGGCTGCTGTGGACGAGGCGCTGCGCTATGAGCCGATCACGCCGTTTACTGCCCGCATCACCACCGAGGAGATCGTGTTTCGCGATGTGATCTTCCCTGAGGGAACGATCGTGATGGTGTGCGCGTTCACGGCCAACCGTGACCTCGGCGAAGACGAGCGAGGCGCGGGCGGACCCGATTGCTTCGACATTGCTGCATCGCGTGGCCGTGCCCGGGAGCTAACGTTTGGCGCAGGCGTGCACTTCTGCGTGGGCGCCAACCTCGCACGAGCGGAGCTGGGCGAGGCGCTGTCGTTCCTCGCCACGCGTGTGCGTGGCCTCGAGCTGGACGGCGAGCCGGAGCTAGAGAGCATCACCGGCATCTACGGCTTGGCGCGGCTGCCGGTCAGCTTGTCTGTCTGACGCGCCCGTGGAACAATTCGCGGGGGGGCCAAGGTAGGCCGTAGAGCGACATGAGGTTGAGATGGTGTCTGTATTGACAAGGATGTCGAAGCGGGGCCGCTGTGCAGCGCAAGCGCTGGCTGCTGTGCTGGCTGCCACGGCAGTGGTCTTTGCAGCAAACGCCAGCAGCGCGCTGGCCGGCCTGTATCACGTGTATTCCTGTCGGACCCCCTCAGGCGAAATCGCACCTGTGGATGGGTGGAGCGGGGCTACTGCCGGCACTGGCACGTACGCGCTCGACACATGCGCCGAGCCACGAGGCTCGTTGATGGCGGCGCTGCGAGCCGGTGTCGAACGCTCGGCAGACGTGGGCTCAGCGACATGGTCGTTCGGTGCGCCTACGGGTGAGTCGCTGGCAGGCGCAACGCTTTGGCGTGCGGGCGATGCGGATGGTGGCGCGGAAGTAAACGGCTTCTATGAGCTCTGGCTCGCTGGTCCAAGCAATGTCGATGGCCCGGAAAACGCGTTCGGGATGTGTATCGGTGACGCGAAATGTCCGACCGGCATAGGAGCTATCGGCGAACCCCTCGCCCTGCCGAATCGACTCGTGGTGCCGAGTGCCAACCTTGGGCCGCATCTGTATGCAAATGCCGAGTGCAGCGGGATCCCGCCATACAACTGCCCGACAGGCGGCGGCGACCCCAACGGCTACGCAGCAGTCATCTATCTGTACGCGGCGGACCTGATCCTCGAACAGGACGAAGGTCCGACGGCGTCGAACGTGAG
Organism: Solirubrobacteraceae bacterium; assembly: GCA_035487855.1. Classification (GTDB taxonomy): domain Bacteria; phylum Actinomycetota; class Thermoleophilia; order Solirubrobacterales; family Solirubrobacteraceae; genus Palsa-744. The sequence continues at coordinate 893 of DATHLT010000041.1, read as the reverse complement.
CGGCGAACTAGCCAGCGCCGCGACGGTCGGTGGCACGAGCGATGTGGCGTTCAGCGCGAGCGATCCGGGCTCGGGCGTGTACGAGGCTGTGTTCAGCGTGGATGGTCAGGTTGTGCAGAGGACGGTGGTGGACGAAGACGGAGGTCGCTGCAGGGACGTGGGCCAGACAATGGACGGTCTGCCTGCATTCCTCTACCTGCAGCCTTGCCCGGCGTCGGTGAGCGCAGATGTAGGGCTCGACACCACCGCGATCGCCAACGGCACGCATCATCTGGTGGTCAGTGTGATCGACGCGGCAGGCAACGCGGCCACAGTGCTCGACAGGAACATCACGATCGAGAACTCCCAGCCGCCAGGCGGCCAGTCGGCTGCTGTTGGCGGGCCGAATGGGACGAACGCATCTACGCAGGCGACACTGACCGTGGGCTGGAAGGGCGCCAAGGGCAAGCGGCTGAGGAGCAGCTATGGGCATCCACAGGCAATCGTGGGCCGGCTGACCGGTGCTGGCCGCGTGCCGATCGAAGGCGCACACATCGACGTGCTGGCGACGCCGGCGTACGCGGGGGCCAGCGCCGCAGCAATGGTCGGCCCGACGACTGGCGCGGGCGGGCGCTTCAGCATGAAGCTGCCTGCGGGTTTGTCCTCGCGCACGCTGCATGTCATGTACAGCAGCCGGGTTGGCATGCCACCGGTCGCGACTAAGACATTGACGTTGAGCGTGCGCGCGGGAGTGACGTTGCGCATCGTGCCACGCACCGCGACTGTCGGCCACAGTGTGTACTTCTCCGGTCGTCTGCGTGGCGGGCCGATCCCCAGCGGCGGCAAGCTGCTCGTATTGGAGGCGCGTTCGCCCGGCGGCGCCTGGCTGGAGTTCGACGTGATCCGCACGAGCT
>DATHLT010000040.1:0-20353 GCA_035487855.1 Solirubrobacteraceae bacterium | reverse complement strand
CCCGCTGCGGCGCAGCGTGTCTGACTGGCCGCGGGCCATACGGTCGTCAGCTGAGCGCCGCTGAGCTGTAGGTCGAGGACACGGTGTCGGCGTCAGCGAGTGGTGTCAGGTGGAACGGTGACTCTCAGCGGCTCTGGCTTGGAACGCTCGGCGGCCGCACGCGGGGAGGAGGGACGTGCGGCCGCCGAGGCAACGGACGGCGGACACGCAAAGGGCGCCGCCTGTGACCAGGGTGCCAGCGAGTGCAGCACCGCTGAGGGCGCACGCCAGCGCTCCTGCGATGCCGCCGCTGGCATGCGAGCGACGCACCGCTCGGTGCCGGCGAGCCCTGGCTGTCCGTCCGTCGGTCTGTGTCGTTGTGCCGTGCTCTGTGATCCGCCGTAGCGCAGGAGGGGTGCGGCGGGTGAGACGGCTGTCAGGTGCAGGGTCTCCTCGGTCGGGCAACACGTCTCCTTTGGCAACAGGGTGCCTCGCGGGTTTCTGTCGATCGGGCTTCCCGCGATACGCCCCGTACTCGTGAAGATTCTGTGAGCAGGATGCCCCGCATATGATTCGCGCAAGCATGGATTTTGAGCAGATAAAAATTGAGGTGGCCGACAACGTCCTCACGATCACGTTGGACCGGCCTGAGCGTCTCAATGCATGGACGGAGCGGATGGGGCTGGAGCTGCGCGCGGCATTCGATCAGGCCGACGCGGATGACGACGTGCGGGCGATCATCGTCACCGGCGCCGGTCGCGGCTTCTGCGCCGGGGCTGATCTGGGGAGCGGGGGCGACACGTTCGACGCGCGCAAGCGCGACGCGGTAGCGGGCGCCGAGCGCGACAACGGCGGCGAGTTCTCGCTGCGGATCTTCGAATGCAAGAAGCCTGTGATTGCGGCCATCAACGGTCCTGCAGTGGGGGTTGGTGCGACGATGACCTTGCCGATGGACGTGCGGCTGGCGGCCGACGACGCCCGTATGGGCTTCGTGTTCGCCCGCCGCGGCATCATCCCCGAGGCGTGCTCGAGCTGGTTTCTCCCGCGGGTGGTCGGCATCAGCCGCGCGATGGAGTGGGTGGCCACCGGCCGTGTGTTCTCCGCACAGGAGGGACTCGAAGGGGGGCTGCTGCGCAGCCTGCATCCGAAAGCGGAGCTGCTGGATGCGGCGCGCTCGCTCGCGCAGGAGATCGCCGAGAACACCGCGCCCGTATCAGTTGCGATCGCTCGTCAGCTGATGTGGCGGATGCTGGGAGCCGAGCACCCGATGCTCGCCCACCGTGCCGACTCACGCGGCATGGTCTCCCGTGGGCAGTCAGCGGACGCGGTCGAGGGTATTACGGCCTTCCTGGAGAAGCGCCCCGCGCACTTCCCCGACCGCGTCAGCGACGGGCTGCCCGATGTGATGCCGGGCTGGAGTGCACCGGAGTTCGAGTAGGCGTCCGCCGCTCAGCTCCGCTCATCGTGGCCCGGTGAGCCCGAGCTTCTTACGGGCTCATGATGAGCCGTCCTTTTGAGTAGCTCGTCGAATGGGATCCGGAAGTCGGGTGCCCACTTGGTCGCGGCTAGCACTACCAGGAGTTCGGCAGGCAGGATTCATCCCCTTAGTCGGGCAATTCCTGTACCAGCGACAGCACCGGGGCGAACAGATCCCCGCTGTCGGCCACACGTTCGAGCACATTGCTAGCTTCGAAAGTGAGGGTGCGAGCGTCGCCGCTGTCCCGTGTCGCGCGAACCTCCTCCCAGCTGACAGGCGTCGACGCTGTCGGACGCTCGGTGGCGCGCAGCGAATAGACGCAGACAGTCGTCTTCTTTGCGTCGTTCTGGCTCCAGTCGATCAGTACCTTGCCCGCGCGCTGAGCCTTGGTCATTCGCGACACAACGAGATCGGGTTCGGCGCTCTCGAGCGTCTCCGCTACCGCTTTCGCAAACGGCTTCGTGCGCTCGTAGGTGACCGCGGGGGAGTTCAACGGCACATACATCTGCAGTCCCTTCGACCCCGACGTCTTGGCAAAGCTCTGCAGGCCCAGGTGCTCGAACATGCCCTGCAGTTGCAGTCCCACGTGGCAGCACTCCACGATGCTCGACGGAGCGCCCGGGTCGAGGTCGAACACCAGTGCCGTTGGGCGCTCCATTGTCTTTGCTCGCGCCAGCGGCACGTGTAGCTCGACCGCCGCCAGGTTCGCCAGCCACACCAGCGTAGGTAGGTCGTTCGCCAGCGTGTAGTCGATCGGCTTGCTCGCGCTTGCCACCGTCGCCGTTCGCACCCATGGCGGGCGGTGTGCCGGTGCCTGCTTTTGGAAGAACGACTTTGCCTGCACCCCGTCCGGCCACCTGGTCACCGTCAGCGGGCGTTCATACAAATGGCCCAGCAGTACTGGCGCGATCGCCGCGTAGTACGCGATCAGATCGCCCTTCGTGAACCCCGACTCCGGATACAGCACCTTGTCGAGGTTCGACAGCTTCAGCTCCCGCCTGTCCACCGTCGTCTCCGCGGCCTTCGCGCCCCGACGGCGGACAGACAGCGGCCCAAGGGTGGCATTCGACGCGGCAGCGACCGGGCTCGCCTCGCCTGCCTCTTCCGTCGTTGCGCGCCGCCGCGCATTCCGAGGAGCACGGTGCGGCTGTGTCTCGCGAGTCGGCACATCCGCACGCACGTCCTCGCGCACGACTTCCTCCGGCCGCTTGTCATCGCGCAGACCCTTGTACACGGGCGCCCGCAGGCTGCCGCCATCTGTCCAGCTCGTGAACTCCACCTCCACCACGAGCTTGGGCTCGCTAAAGCGCCCACCGCGTGGCGGCTTCTCCCCGCTCGTGAACGGTGAGGTGGGCTGCGTCAGGGACGCGAGCAGACCGGACACGCGTTGCAGCTCGCTATCGCTGAAACCGCTGCCCACGCGGCCCACGTAGCGCAGCTGCCCATCCGCGTCGTAGACGCCCAACAGCAATGCCCCGATGCTGTTGCTGCGCTTGCCCTTGCCCGGCATCCATCCGCCAACCACGAGCTCCTGGCGAGCCACGCTCTTGACCTTCACCCAATCGCTGGTGCGCGCGCCCGGCTGATACAGGGAGTCCATGCGCTTGGCCACAACCCCCTCCAGCTGTTGCTCGGTGGTGGCCGCCAGCAGCACTTTGCCTTCTTCCACCACGTGCTCGGGGGTCTGCCACCGTGCACCGTTCAGCGCTAATGCCGTCAGCAACTCGCGCCTCTGGCTGTAGGGCGCCCGCATCAGCGAGTGGCCGTTCAGCCAGAGCAGGTCGAAGATCACGTATGTCACAGGCGTGTCCTTCGCCAGCTTGCGCGCCTGCGCGCGTGAGCCGACATGCATGCGCTGCTGTAGCGCCTCGAAGCTCGGACGGCCGGCACTGTCGAACGCCACTATCTCGCCATCGAGCACCACGGCGTGCGAGCCCAATGTCGCGTTCATCGCAAACAACTCCGGATAGCTGTCGCTGATGTCGTTGAGATTGCGGCTCTCCAACCGCAGCTCGCCCGGTTGCGAGTACGCGATCGCGCGCACCCCATCCCACTTCACCTCAAACGCCCAGCCCTGCTCCTGTGCCGGTAGCGAGCCCGTGCGCGCGAACATCGGCACGATCCGCGCTGGCATCGGCTCGCGGTGCGGATCAGCCGCCGGATCCATGCGATGGATCAGCCAGTTCTTTGGCCGCTCATCCTTGTCGATCGGGAACAGCGCATAGCGCGCGTCCACTCGCTCGCCGTGCAGTGCCACCTCCACCTTCTTCGCTTCCCACTTCAAGCACTCATACGTGCCCCTATCCCAGATCGTGATCAGGCCAGCTCCGTATTGGCCCTTCGGGATCTCCGCCTCGAAGTCCAAGTACTCCAGTGGGTGATCCTCAACCGACACCGCCAGGTGGTTTTCCCCGGGCGCCAGCGGTAGGCCCTTCGGCACCGCCCATGACGCCAGCGTTCCCTCGCGCTCCAAGCGCAGATCCCAGTGCAGCCGCGTCGCGCGGTGCTCGTGGATGACAAAGCGAAGCGCCGTGTGTGTATCAGCGCTGGTGGATGGCCGATGCGCCGACGCTGGCACTGAGGAGTCGTCCGCCTTACCCGCAGGCTCCGGCGTGACCTTGAAGTCGCGTTTCGCGCCGTAGCGCTTCAGGCGGTCAGGCACCTACCGCTTGGCGGCAGGTTTCTTCGCTGCGGGCTTTTTCGCAGCAGGCTTTTTCGCGGCCGCTTTCGCAGCAGCGACTTTCGCCGTTTTGGCCTTCTTCGCTGCAGGCTTTTTCGCAGCTCCCTGCGGTTTCTCGCCCACGCCGCTAGGAGCTTTTCCTTCGCGTGCGCGAACTGCATCCAAGCTCGCCTTCAGCGCGCTCATCAGATCGGGCGCCGGTGCCGCTGCCGCTTCCGGTGCCGGCTGCACAGCGATCGCCTTGCCCTGCGCCTTGCGCTCGATCAAAGCCAACACCTCCTCGCGGTAGGTGTCCTGGAAGGCGTCCGGCTTGAAGTCGGCAGCGAGCGAGTCAACCAGCTGCTTGGCGACGTCCAGCTCGCGCTTGGTCGTCTTTACGTCCTTCGCGTCAGCCACCTCGTCCAGGCGCTCCGGAGACAGCACTTCGTCAGCGAACAGCATTGTCGCCATCCCCAGCACATCCCCCATCGGGCGCACTGCTACCAACTGCTCCTTCGAGCGGATCACCACCCGCGCGATCGCCACCTTGCCCGTCTCTCGCATCGCTTCCAGCAACAGCCGGTATGGCTTGGACCCACCCTGCCCAGGCGCCAGGTAATACGGGTGGTCGTAGTACACAGGATCGATCTGTGAGAGATCTACGAACTCCTCTATCGCAATCGTTTTTGTCTTCTTCGGCTCGAGCGTCTCCAACTCACCTGGCTCGATCACCACGTAGCGATCCGGTGCCAGCTCATAGCCTTTGACGATCTCCGCATACGGGACCTCCTCGCCCGTCGAGGGGTCCACCCGCTTCTGCGCCACGCGTACGCCGCTCTTGCCCGAAAGCTGGTGAAAGCGCACCGTCTTGCGGTCCACAGCGCTGTACAGCTTCACCGGCACGGTGACCATGCCGAAGCCAATTGTCCCTGTCCACATCGCGCGGGGCATAAGTGAGTAGTACCAGCTTCCAGCGCTTGTAAACAACTCTGCAAATCGCGTGGCGTTCAGCTGTCAACCGGTGGGGCCTGCGTTGACGGCTCTTTGCTCAGCGGCTCCAGCGGCGGACTCATTGCCCGCCAGGCCCGCCGTGATCGCCCGCCAGCCCCGCCGTGCGTTCCGCCCACCAGCTCAGCGGCACGATCTCATACGCCAGCTCGCGGGAGCGATAGTCGAGCTCCGTCGCTAGGTTGATCACCGCCAGCAGCTGGTCGTGCAGCCACTCGTCGCCGCCCCATTCCTCCGCGTGCTCGGTCGCCACGTTGCTGCGCAGGAGGGCCTGCTCGCGCCTGCTCTGCCCCGCCGGTGGCTCGTTGTGCGTCAGCACGCTGCTCAGCCACTCCAGGCGCGCAGCCAGCTCCACGTGGCGGTCCAGCACCGTCGCGTACGGGCTCGCGCTCACCATCACAGACGCCCATCGTGCGATTACCTCCGAGGTGTGGTCCGCCAGCGTCACCGTCACCCGCTGCAGCACTGCACGGCGCTCCTCGTCCGCCAGTAACTCGCTGATCGCCTGCGACACACGCTCGCTGTCGCGCGCCACGGACGCGCCTTCCAATAGCGGCTGCACCGCTCCGCTGTGCACCTCGCCCAGGCGCAGCACTTCCACCAGGCCCGTCCATGTCGCACGTGCGCTCTGTGTCAGCGCCAGCAGCACGCTCTGCGCCAGCAGGTTCCAGCGGCGGCGATTGCGCCGTTCCACAAACTCGTTGATCACCACCAGCGTGATCGTCACCACCAGCACATTCGCCACCAGCGATGTCAGCAGTGCGTGGCGCGACCAGAACGAGCCGATCACGAAGTCCGACACGCCTGCCGCCAGCATCACCGCGAGCCCCACACATGCCGCCAGCACCAGACGGCGCTCCCGCTCCTGGATCATCGCGCCAGGTTACGAGGGATCGCGTCCGCCAGCCGGCGGGTGCATCGTGATTGGCAGCAGATCGCTCGGCGCCAGCATCTCATCCTCCGCCGTCTGCGCGTCCAACTCGTCGTAGCCGATCCGCGCCGCCGCCGCATGCACGTCCTCCGGCAGCGCCGACAGCCGTGCAGAGTAGATCGACGGTGCCCTCAGCACACGCGCCAGCACCGTTGCCTCCACCACCGCGATCAGGACCGGCACCATCAGCGCGTCCGCGTGGTGCGTTAGCTCCAGCAGCAGCACAACAGCCGCCAGCGGACCCTGCATCGACGCCGCCAGTACAGCCGCACCGCCGATGATCGCGTAGCCGCCCAGCTGCGCCCCCGGCCAGATCTGGGCCCAGCCCTCGCCCAGCAGACCCCCCAGCAAAACCCCATATGCAAGCGTCGGCGTAAACAGCCCACCCGGTGCGCCGCTACCCAGGCACGCCGCCGTTACCAGCGGCTTCAACACCAGCAAGATCGCCAGCAGCCCCACGCTCAGCTTTGCCACCAGCGCCAGCTGCACCACTGGTTTACCGTTACCCAGCAGTTGCGGGTACGCGATCGCCAGCGCGCCAAGCGCTGTGAACACCACAATCGGCGCCGCCAGTCGCAGCCACCCCGCCGGGCGCAGCGCGTGGGCATATGCGATCACACGGATCCAGCCGATCGCCGCCAGGCCCGCAATCGGCCCCACGATTACCGCCCACACGATCTGCTGGTCGTGCACCGGGTACGTGGGGATTGTGTACGTCGGTGTCGTCGGCAATGCGATCCAAGCCACGCCAGTGGCAATCAGCGACGTCGCCAGCGCTGGCAGCACCAGCGGCAGCGTCAGCGTCCCTAGCAGCACCTCAAGCGCAAACAGCGCGCCGCCCAGCGGCACGTTGTACACCGCCGCCATACCCGCACCAGCGCCGCACGCCACCAGCAGCCGCCGCTGCCAATCCGGCAGCTTCGCCCACTCGCTCACCGTACTCGCCACCGCCGCACCAAACTGCTGCGGCGCAGCCTCGCGGCCAAGCGAAGCGCCCAGCGCCACGATCACAATCGAGTGCACGCCGCGCGCGATGCTCGCCCAGAACGGCACCCGCGCACCGCGCAGCCACAGCGACTCCGACACCTCACCCGGGCTGTGACGCGACAGCAGCAGCGACCCGCCGCCGGCCACAACGCCGCCCACCAGCAGCACCAGCACGCGCCGGGTCGAGGACGTGCGCTTGACCGCCTCCAGGAAGTCGCCCGAGTGATACGACCAAGCGATGTGTTGAACCAGGCGCAGCAGCTCGATCAGCGCCGCGCCGCCCAAGCCAGCACCCACGCCCACCAGTACCACCAGCATCCAGAAGCGGATGCCGTAAGAGGCCACGATCCCGCGGCCCGGCACGTTGGGTTGAGGGGTCGGCCTGATCACTCGCGCACCAGTCTGACGGTGGGAGCAGTTGGTGCGGGGTACGAGGTGTTACTGCACCTGCGGGCTGAGGTTTTCGTGTCGCCACCAACTGGCCAGCCAGCCAGTATCATCACGCGCACCATCCGGCGGGCAAATCTTGGAGGTCTGAAATGGCGACGATCGGACGCGACATCGAGACGGTGGAACTGACCGAGGAACAGCTGTGGGTGGATGGCCCGCCATACGAGACGTTCAAGGAGATACGCGGCAAGTGCCCCATCCACTGGACCGAGAGCTTCGAACTGTTCCCCGATGAGGCTGGCTTCTGGTCGGTGACCACCGCCGATGACGTCCACACCGTCAGCCGCGACTGGCAAACCTACTCATCTGAAGCAGGCGGCGTGCTCGTTGCCGCAGCCGGCTTCCCCATCGAGCTCGCGCGCGCGATGTTCATCGGCATGGACCCGCCCAAGCACGATCGTCTGAAGGCACTCTTCCAGGCAGGCTTCACCCCCAGGCGCATCGCCGCCCACGAGGACGCGATCAGGGCGATCGCCGTCAAGGTGCTCGATCAGCTCGACGGCCGCGAGAGCTGCGACCTGGTCAGCGACGTCGCGCAGCCGATCGTCTCGCGTGTGATCGGCAGCTTCATGGGCATATCCCAGGAGGACGACGCGATCTGGGCCCGGCTGATGAACTCGACGCTCGGTGCGGCCGATCCCGATCTGAACCCGGCCGGCTTCGAGGGCGCGCTCGAGAAAGACCTCCCGGAGATCTTCGAGCGCTGCCGCCAGTTGATTGCCGCGCGCCAGGAGAACCCCACCGAGGATCTCACCAGCGTGCTCGTGCACTCAGAGGTCGACGGCCAGAAACTCGAGGAACACGAGATCGTGATGGGCTTCTTCCTGCTGATGGCAGCGGGTAACGACAGCACCAAGGCGACCTACTGCAGCGGCATGCGCGCACTGCTTGAAGACCGTGAGCAGATGCAACTGCTGATCGACGACCCTTCCCTGATCCCCGACGCGGTCGAGGAGTCGCTGCGGATGTTCCCCGCGTTCGCGCACTTCCGTCGCACCGCCACATGCGACACCGAGCTGAACGGGCAGAAGATCAAAGAGGGGGAGAAGGTGGTCATGTGGTATGTCTCATCCAACCGCGACGAGACACGCTTCGATGATCCCGACCGCTTTGACCTGCGCCGCAAAGTCGAGCACCAGGCGTTCGGCGCCGGCGGCCGGCACTTCTGTCTTGGTACCGCCCTCGCGCGCCTGGAGCTGAGGGTGATGATCGAGGAGACGCTTGAGCGCTTCCCCGCGATCCAGCTCGAGGGCAAGCCGGCCGCGGCCCAATCGCTGTTCCTCAACCAGCTCAAGGCGCTGCCCGTGCGCTTGACGGCATAGACGCGTAGACGGCCTCGTCGCCAACGGGAGCTTGAGGCGCGCGCCCGCGCTACGCTCAAGCTACCCCGAGGAATGGAGAGCGACGTGTCGGATATGGATGACTTCAACAAGGCGGTCATCGAGGAGTTTCGCGCGAACAACGGCAAGGTCGGCGGTCACTTCGAGGGCGCCCCGGTGCTGTTGCTGACCGCTACTGGTGCCAAGAGTGGGCAGCAGCGCACCACGCCGGTCATGTATCTGCCCGACGGCGATCGCATGGTGATCTTCGCGTCCAAGGCTGGCGCCGATACGAACCCCGCTTGGTTTCACAATCTCGTTGCCAACCCCTCCGCGACCGTCGAGGTCGGCCCCGACACGGTCGAGGTACAGGCGCTCGTCACCGAGGGCGAGGAGCGCGAACGGCTGTTTCGCAAGCAAGCCGAGCTGTATCCGCAGTTCGCCGACTACGAGCAGAAAACCACGCGGGAGATCCCCGTTGTGGCACTCGAACGGCAGGGCTGAGCGTTAGCGGCTACACGCCGCGCCATCCCCTCTCGTTTGAGGGCCGTCAGCAGATGGGCAAACTCGTGTGATGGATACCCGGCGCAGCGCGTAGTAGGGGTAGTGCGCTCAGCTTTCGATGACACCGCGTTCGACGTGCTCTTCCGCGAGTGCGCGAACGACGTGCACGCCTACGCCATCTCCCTGCTTGGCGATCGATCCGCCGCCGAGGACGTAACCGCGTTGGCGTTCGAGCGCGTATATCGCTCGCGCGCCCGGTTGGACCGCCGGCGGGGAACCCCCCGGGCGTGGCTGTTCGCCGTCGCCCGCAACGCAGCCCTCGACGAGCTGCGCCGCCGCCGTCGCAATCCCAACTTCAACCTCGACGAAGACCGCTGGGGCGATCTGCACTCCGAGGAGGATCTGGAGCAGGTCGAGCGCCGCGCGACCGTACGTGACGCGCTCGCTTCTCTGCCGTTGCGCGAGTGCGAGCTTGTGCTACTCAAGTTCCACGGCCAGCTCTCCAACAGCGAGCTCGCTCGGGCGCTTGGCATCAGCGAGTCGAACGCCGGCACGCGCCTGCATCGGGCGCTCACACGCCTGCGTGAGCACTGCCTGGAGCTCGACCAAAAGGAGGTCGCATGAGAATCATTCCATTCCCCGGGCATGACGATGAGAGCATCGAGCGGGCTTGGCTAATCGAGCTCGAGTCCGCCCTCAGCGACGACACAAACGGCCCCGCAGCAGACTCCTGGCGTGAGCTGCGCGAGGACGTGCGCGCAATGGCCCAGCCGATCGCGCCGGACTTCGAGCGTCGGCTTAGAGAGCAGATCGCCGCTCGTGGACCCAAGCGGTGGGTAGCGAAGCCAAAGCTGCATCGACTGGCTCATCCGGCGTTCGCCGCGATCGCCGTCGCCCTGAGCGTGGCGCTCGTGGCGCTGCTGGTCGTCGGACCATGGCGCGGTGGTCAAGCACCAAGAGTGATCCCAGGCCTGTCTCACGCGCCGGCGCTCTCACGGTCACTCCCATCGACAAGCGCGAGTAGCTCCGCGGCAGCTACTGCTGCGCCGTCAACGATCGAAGCAGCCGGGAAGTCGGACGAGGAAGCGAGCCCGTCAGGCCCTGCCTCCGGCGGACCGGCGTCCTCACCCGGACGCGTACAGCAGCTGGGAGCCAGCGTCACGCTGGCCGTCGCGCCCACCGCAGTCCAGGAGACGGCAGATCGTGTCTCACGCCTGGCCGTGCGCGACGGCGGCTTCGTGCAGAGCTCCCACGTACAGGTGCAGCAGGGAAGTGCCAGCGAAGCCAACTTGTTGCTCGAGCTCCAGAGCGAAAAGCTCAGCGCTGCGCTCGCCGCGCTCGAACAGATCGCGCCTGTGCGCGATGAGAGCCAGTCGCTACAGGACATCACCCACTCTTACAACGCCGCACGCCAGCGCCTATCCGACATCGGCGCCGAACGACAGGCGGTGTTGCACGCACTCTCGAAGGCAAGCAGCGAAGGGGAAATCGACAGCCTGCGTGAACGGCTCGCGCAGTCGCGCAGCGAAATCGCGCGCGCGCACTCGGCGCTCGAAGCGGTATCCAGGCGCGCGAGAACCGCGGAAGTGGAAGTGAGCGTTCTCGGCGACGCGCCAGCAGCCGGCGAAGGCTTGACGCTCCACCGCGGGCTGCATGACGCCGGCCGCGTGCTCACGGTGGTGCTCATCGTGCTGCTGATCGCCCTTGCTGTGTTCATGCCACTGGCGCTGCTGCTCGGCGCGCTCCTAGGCGCCCGCCGCGCTTGGCGGCGTCGCCAACGCGAGCAGGCGCTCGAGGTACCATGAACGCAGTATCGCGAGCACTCCGCCGTCCGCGGCGGTGTTAGCTTGTGCTCGTGTCCGATCAGCGCACCGGCGAGTGGGAGCGTCTCAGTCAAGGGCTCGTCGCTCCACGCACGCGACATCTGCTCGCACTGGAGTTCGGCTCAAAGGCGCAGTTCGATGATCCCAGCCAGGAGTGGCGCCGGCTGTTCTCCGAGCTGCTCGGCACGTTCATGCTCGTGCTCGTCGCCGCCGGCGGTGGACTCCTCCACGGCAAGGGCCAGATCAGCTTGACCGCCGCAGTAGTGGCGCCCGGGCTGATGGTCATGGCGATCATCCTGTTCATGGGCGCCGTCTCCGGTGCGCACCTCAATCCGGCGGTGTCGCTCGCGTTTGCTCTGCGCCGCGACTTCCCATGGAAGCGTCTACCCGGCTACGTGCTCGCCCAGCTGATCGGCGCCACCCTCGCCTGCCTGTTCCTCTATGCGGTGTTCGGCAACGCCCAGCACCTCGGCGCCACGTTGCCCGGTCCTGGTTATGCGGGTTGGCAGGCGCTGCTGATGGAGGTCGTGCTCACCGCCGTGCTCGTCAGCGTGATCCTCGGGACCGCCTCCGCCGCGCAGAACGTCGGTCGTGTGGCAGCGCTTGGCGTCGGTGGCTACATCGCGCTCGCCGGCCTGTGGTCAGCGCCGGTGAGCGGCACCTCGATGAATCCCGTGCGCTCCTTCGGTCCGGCCCTCGTGAGCGGCGACTTCAGCAGCTACTGGGTGTATCTGCTCGGGCCGCTGGCCGGCGCGTGCATTGCCGTCGGCTGCGCCTACGTGCTTCGGGGTGGCGGCGGGGATCCAGCTGCCTACGCCGCCGGTTCAGGCACCCTGGGTGTCGAGCCCCCGAGCGAGCCCCCGCCCAGTTGAGCGCGGTGCCCTCGGGATCGTAGTTGGCTGCCAGGGTCAGATGCCTGTCTCAGCGGTAACCCGGCCAGCCTTGACCGCTGCCACGAGCGCCTGATAGTCGCACTCGTTCTGATCGGCATACGCGCGTGAGAACGCGACCAGGGCACGATCGAAGTTGGATCCCTTACCGAGATACGCCGCGATCGCGATCCGATCACCGCTGCGGGCGTGCGCACGAGCGAGCGTCCACCCGCACATACGACCGTATGTGACCATGCCGCTCGGGGTCATCTGCTGGATCTCTGCCGATCCCTTCTGGTCGCGCAGCTGACGGCAGTAGTAGTTGCGCGGCTGACCATCAAGCCCGGACTGGAGGTGCAGCCAGCCAAGAAAGATGTCGCTGCTGGCCTGCATCAGCCGCTGGCCGTTCACCACGCGCTCCCCATGATTGTGCAGCACGTTCGGCCCCAAGAACTCCTCGAGCACCGATGCCTGGGCCTCCTTGATCTGCAGGAACAGTGGATCTGTGCCGTCGCGGCCCAGCAACAGCGCAATCCAGGCGCGCGTGCCGACGCTGCCCACGCCTACCACCTTGCGCGCGAAGTCGCAGATGCGGTACTGCTCGAGCAGTACGCGCCGATCGTGCGCGAGCGTCGCGCGGTAAGCGCGCAGCTGCTCACGCAGAGCTTCGAACATTTCCTCGCGTTCGCTGCCCTGAGCAAGATCGTCAAGCGGGACAATCAATGGCGGGTCGGCCACGATGCGCACCTCGCCATCGGTGACCCGCGTCAGCTTCGAGAACGCCGACATGTTGTCGCGGGTACGTGCCTGCGCCAGCGCCTTGGTGCCCTGCGCGACCACCTTCGCATGCAGTTGCGAGCCCAGCTCGCGAAGCGTGTCGTCGACGTCCAGGCGGGCATACCAGACGTCGAGGTTCGTCATCGTCGCGAAGCGTCTCATCGCCGTTCGATACTCCGCGACGGTGTCGCGCACCACTCGGCGCTGATGTTTGGCGGAAAAGCCGTTCTGGCGCGCGGCGATCATCATGCTTACCGCCAGGCGCTTCACGTCCCACTCCCACGGACCGGGGAGCGTCTCGTCGAAGTCGTTGACGTCGAACACAAGCCGGCGCTCGGGTGAGGCAAACACGCCGAAGTTCGACAGGTGCGCGTCGCCGCAGCACTGCACGCTCAGCCCCGAGCGCGGCGTATCCACCAGATCGCTTGCCATGATCAGCGCTGCGCCGCGGTAAAACGCAAACGGAGATATCAGCATGCGTCCGTAGCGGATCGGCACCAGCTCGGGTATGCGCGTCCTGGCTTGACGCTGGAGCAGCTCGATCGGATCGGCACGGTCGGGCGTAGGCTCGTAAACGGCGTGGGCGGAGCGTGGTGCGTATGTGCGTGCGGCCTTGCCGCACGCCGTACGCTCGGCGACGCTCAGATGCTCAACCGTCGAGGTGCCGCTAGCGCTATTTGTCATCCACTGACGATAGGCGCTTGCGGGCTGGCTTCTGCCGATCTTATGCAGCCGCGTGCGAGCCGCGCAGGAAGTGCGCGATCGCATCCGCCACCAGCTCGTCCACCTGCTCAACAGCGACCATGCCCCCAGTGACCAGCGCCGCGATGCCTTGAATCGTCGCGAACAGCACGAGACCCACACGCTCACGCTCGCCGCTATCGAGCGCTCCCTCGCGCTGGCCCTGCTCGATCAGCTCGAGCATCACCGCAAACGCGCTCTCCGCCGCCATCTGGAGCTCTCCAGATGGCTGTTGATGCTTGCCCGCGAACATCAGCTCCAGAAGTGCCGCGTCGCGCGTGGCAAAGCGGATGTACGCGGTGGCAGTCGCCTGCACGCGCCCCCGGAAGTCCTCGCAAGCGCCGTCCATCGCCTCGCGCAGCTCTGAACCGAGGCGTTCAAAGCCAGCGATCGCGAGTGCGTCCAGCAGCGCTTGGCGATCGGGGAAGTGCCTGCGCGGGGCGCCGTGGCTGACGCCCACATCGCGTGCCAGCTCACGCAGCGAAAGCTCCTGGACGCCGCGCTCACGGACTGTCCGCTCGGCCTGCTCGAGCAGCGCCGTGCGCAGGTTGCCGTGGTGGTACGGGCGCTCACGCATCCGTTCGCAGGCTAGCGCACGAAGTTGTCGTTGACATCATTGTTGTCGTAGACTACATTGTTGCTCATGACTACTTCAAGCACTCCCCAGATACCTGACATGACCGGGCGCAACGTCATCGTCACCGGCGCCAACAGCGGCATCGGCCGCGCCGCCGCCAGCGCGCTCTCTGCGGCCGGCGCTCGCGTGGTGCTTGCCGTGCGGAACACCGACAAGGGTCATGCGGCTGCCGCGAGCATGCCCGGTGAGACCGATGTCCGCCGGCTCGACCTCGCGAGCCTCGCCTCCGTGCGGGAGTTCGCTGCTGCTTGGGAGGGCGACATCGACCTGTTGATCAACAACGCCGGCGTGATGGTGCCGCCGCTCACCCGCACCGCCGAGGGCTTCGAGTTGCAGTTCGGCACCAACCACCTCGGCCACTTCGCGCTCACCAACCTGCTGCTCGAGCGCGTCACCGGACGGGTCGTCACAGTGGCGTCCGGTGCGCATCGCTTCGGCAGTATCGATTTCGACGATCTGGGCTGGGAGCACAAGCCTTACAGAGCCTCACGTGCCTACGGTCAGTCCAAGCTCGCCAACCTGCTGTTCACAGCCGAGCTCCAGCGCCGGCTGACAGCCGCCGGCTCTTCCGTCCTCGCCACCGCAGCGCACCCCGGCTACGCCGCAACCAACCTGCAGTTCCACAGCGGCCGCCGCACGCTCGATCTGCTCATGGGCGTTGGCAACCGTGTGTTCGCCCAGGACGAGCGCGCCGGTGCACTGCCCACGCTCTACGCCGCCGTCGCGGACGTGCCCGCCGGCGGCTATGCCGGCCCCGGTGGCTTGATGGAAATGCGCGGCAAGCCCAAGCTCGTCGGGTGCTCTAAGGCCGCCAAGGATGCTGACGTTGCACGGCGCCTGTGGGAGGTTTCGGAGGATCTCACCGGAGTGTGCTTCCCGCTCGGTCAGTCCAGCTCAGTCGGTAGCCCGAAGCTTGCGAACACGTCACCGAGCTTGGCCAAGTCGACAGGCTGATCGGGGTAGTGCTCGAACACCTCGCGCTCGCGCGGCTCCGCTGAGCGTGCGATGAACGCGGCGGCGAAGTAGCGTTCTGGCAGCCCAAGCTATGAGCTCTCGGTGTGCGACCGATGAGTTCGTCGATAACGGGCGGTCTGAAGTTGCATAGCCCGAGCAATCGAACTAATCAGGAGGATCCATGACCGACATAGACACCCAGACTGGCACCGGCATCACGCGCGTGGGAACGGTGATGGTGCCCGTCAGCGATCAGGACAAGGCGATCTCGTTCTTCGTCGAGACGCTTGGTTTCGAGAAGTGCGCCGATACACCCTTCGGCCACGGTGAACGCTGGGTGGAAGTGGCACCTGCCGGCGCCGCCACGACGCTCGCGCTCGTCCCGCCGCGCGATGGCGAAGCCGTGGGCATCGAGACGCGGATTGGCTTCAGGACGCAGGACATCGACGGTGACTACGCGAGTCTCAGCGCCGCCGGCGTGGACGTGGACGAGGTCATGCGCATGGGTGATCCCGTGCCGCCGATGCTGTTCTTCCGCGACCCCGACGGCAATCGCTTCATGATCGTGCAGCTCGACTAGGCACCGCAGTGAACGGAGCCGTCGAGCTCACGGCGCGGCCCGTTAGGCGGCGGTCTGCTCGTAGCAGGCAGGCGGGGGTGTGGACTACTAATGGACTACTACCGTTAGCCGTCGCTTGCCGCCGTCTGTCGTCGCTTACAATCGAGCGCAAATGGGGGACGCGTCTGAGCGATCGATAAGACGCCTGCTCGACGTGGGCCGAGTGCTGACGACGGTGCTGGACCAACGCATAGTGCTCGATCGCGTGCTCGAAGCCGCGCGTGACGTTACCGGCGCCCGCTACGCCGCGCTGGGGATCTTGAACGAACAACACAGCGCTCTCGAGCAGTTCTTGACCGCTGGGGTCGATGACGCTACGCACAAGGCGATCGGAGACTTGCCGCGGGGTCGGGGGGGGGGTGCTGGGTGGGTTGATCGAGGATCCCAACCATTGCGCCTGGCGGATGTCGATGTCGGGCAGCATCCAAGCAGCTACGGCTTTCCCGCTGGCTACCCGCCGATGGGCGGCTTCCTCGGCGTCCCCGTTGTGATCCGCGGTGAGGTGCGCAGGCAGGCGGACGCCAAAAGCTCGAGTTCCCGGCAGGTCACGGCATAATCGAACAGTGCCGTTCGATCCCGCTCGTGCCGATCCGCATTACCTAGCTGACGAGCGCCGCTACGGGCGTATGCCCTACCGCCGTGCGGGTGCCAGCGGCGTGCAGCTGCCCGCGATCTCGCTGGGCCTGTGGCAGAACTTCGGCGACGATCGGCCGCTCGCGGGCAGCCGCGCAATCCTCCGGCGCGCGTTCGACCTCGGCATCACGCACTTCGACCTCGCCAACAACTATGGGCCGCCGTACGGGGCGGCGGAGAAGAACTTCGGCCGCATCTTCGCCGAGGACTTCCGTCTCTATCGCGACGAGCTGATCATCTCCACCAAGGCTGGCTATGACCAGTGGCCTGGACCGTATGGTGAGTTCGGCTCACGCAAGTACCTGCTCGCGAGCCTCGACCAGAGCCTCGCGCGCATGGGTCTCGACTACGTCGATGTGTTCTACTCGCACCGCTTCGACCCGAGCACGCCGCTGCGCGAGACGATGGGTGCGCTCGACAGCGCGGTGCGTCAGGGCAAGGCGCGGTATGTCGGGATCAGCTCATATTCACCGGAGCGCACCGAGGACGCGATCGAGATCCTCACCGAGCTCGGCACGCCGCTGCTGTTGCATCAGCCGTCCTATTCGCTCTTGAACCGCTGGATCGAGCGGGGCCTGCTCGATGTGCTCGAGCGTCGCGGTGTCGGCGCGATCGTGTTCTCGCCGCTGGGCCAGGGGCTGCTCACAGACCGCTATCTAAACGGGGTGCCCGAAGACTCTCGTGTTCGTCGCGGTGAGGCGTTCGACGAGGGGCTGCTCACCGACGAGAACCTCGCACACGTGCGTGCCCTCGCGGAGATCGCCGCGGGCCGCGGCCAGTCGCTTGCGCAGATGGCGATCGCGTGGGTGCTTCGTGACCCGCGAGTGAGCTCCGCGCTGATCGGCGCAAGCAGCGTCGGCCAGCTGGAGCAGAACTACGCCGCGCTGTCCAAGCTCGAGTTCTCCGCCGAGGAACTCACCGAGATCGAGCGCCAAGCCGTCGACGGCGCGATCAACATCTGGGCACCTTCCAGCGACGCTTGAGCAAGAGTCGCGGCGCCTCGCCAATGGCGCGCAAGGCCCAAGTCGGCTCATGCGAACGCATGTCCGCTGAGCTCAGGAGGCCGGTCGTGCTGCCGCCTGCTCTTCTTCCCTATGAGTTGCTTCACGCGCGCGGCGGTACTCGTTGACGACGATGTCCGTCAGCTCCTCCACGGAGGTCTCCGCCGTCGGCTTGTCCAGCGCGATCGCCCCATCCTGGATCATGCTCACGCGGTCGCACGCCTCGAGTACGTGTACGTAGTTGTGCAGGATCATGATGATCGAGACTTTGCCCTCCGCCTTCAGGCGTGCCACCAGGTCGAGGATCTGCGCTCCCTCTTTGGCGCCCATGGCTGCGAGCGGCTCGTCCAGGAGGATGATGTCGGCGTCGGAGTTGACCGTGCGCGCGACCGCGATCGCTTGGCGCTGGCCCCCTGAAAGTCGCGCCACGGACACGTCGATGCGCGGGATGTTGATGCCGATTTCATCCAGTGCCGCGCGTGCTTCGCGCTTCATTTGCTTGTTGGCGAGGACTGGGAACGGCCTGTGGATGCGCTCCTTACGCAGAAACAGGTTGTGGTAGACCGACAGTTCGTCGATCAGCGCGAGGTCCTGATAGACGGTCTCAATGCCGTTCGCGCGAGCATCATCCACGCTTTTTGGCGCGTACGGCTTGCCGTGCAGGAACATCTGACCTGAGTCCTGCTTCTGAAAGCCGCAGAGGATCTTGATCAGTGTCGACTTCCCGGCGCCGTTGTCGCCGAGCAGCCCGAGCACCTCGCCCTTCTTCAGATGCAAGTTCACGTCGCGCAGGGCGGTGACGGGCCCGAAGCGCTTGGCGATGTGCTCGACGCGCAGGACATCATCCGGCGAGCTACTCGGGGGCACGACCTGCAGATCTGAGGTGCTGTCGTTAGCCACTGCCGCCATGCCCCCTTCGCACGCGGCCCACGTACACGTTCGCGGTCATCGCAACGACGATCGCGAGACCCGTGTAGAAGAGCAGGTAGTTGGCGTTGACGCACTGCAGGATCATGCCGTCCTTGAGCATCCCAAGGAACAACGCGCCGATCAACGCCCCCACGACGGTGCCTGAGCCGCCCGTGAGCAGCGTGCCGCCGATCACCGCTCCGGCGATCGCGATCAGCAGCAGTTCGTTTGGCCCCGACGGATCGGGCTGGATCGTCTGCGAGCGAACGGCCTCGAAGATCCCGACCATTCCGGCCAGTAGCGCGCACAGCACAAAGTTGCGGATGGTCACCAGCTTGACGTTGACGCCCGCCTCCGCTGCGCCGATCCTGTTGGAGCCGATGGCGACGGTGTAGAGGCCCCAGCGGGTGAACGTGAGGACGACCTGCAGCAGGATCACGATCACCACCGCCCAGATCAGCTCGGAGTAGACCCCCGCGCCGAAGATTTTGGCGAACGTGCCGATGTGGTTGATTTTTTCGGGCAGTTCGATGTTGTGACCGTTGACAATGTGGTGGACTTTCACTTCCGTCTGGGTGATCTGAGCTCCTGGGGTCGAGACGGGGGTTCCGTGCGAGAGGATCAGGCTCAGTCCCTCGAACCCGAACAGCATCCCCAGGGTCGTCACGAACGAGCTGACCCCAGCGATCGCGACGAAGGCGCCGTTGATGGCGCCCACAACCATGCACACGAGCAGCGCGATGATGACCGAGGGTACGAGGCCCAGGCCCGCCTGGTCGAGCTTGTAGAAGACGATCGGGGCGAACATGTACATCCCGCCGATCGATAGGTCGATCTCGCCCAGGATCATCACGAACACCTCGCCCGCGCCCAACAGCGCCAGCGGCGCGAAGTAGGGCAACAGCGTCTTGAAGTTGGCGCCTGTGAAAAAGGTGCTCGTGTTCGCCGAGAAGTAGACCGCCACGATGATCGTGACGACGATGATGCTGCCCTCGCGCAGGGAGACCAGGCGGCTCAGGACCTCGCGCCCAGCCGGGAGCTTCACGCTGCGATGCTCCCGGCCGGCTCCCCCAGTAGGAGGGGAACCGCTCTGGGCGGGGCTTTGCGCTGCGCTCGCCACGATCCCTCCTCCTTGGCCTCGTCCGGCTGCCTACTTGACGACGGCGGCCGCGGTGGCGGTGCCCTCGTAGCGAGACTTCGATTCCACGTATGGGGCGACGGTTTCTTTGTTCAGGAACTTCAGGCCAGTGTCAACTTCCGCGGGGCCAGTCAGCGTGCCCGAGACCTTGTACATGAACAGCTCGACGATCGGCAGGAACCCCTGCAGGTAAGGCTGCTGGTCGATCGTGAATTCGATGTTGCCTTCTTTGAGCAACTTTTGGGTCTGTTCGGTCAGGTCAAAGCCGCCAGCCTTCACGCCTTTGGAGGCAAGACCGAGCTTCTGCATCACTTTGGCGAGACTTTCGGTGCTGCCGCCGTCGACGGCGTACATGCCCTTGGCGCTTTTGTGGCTCTGGTACCACGCTTCGATGGCGGGTTCCTCCTGCGCGACCGCAGCGCCCGTCGCCACTGTCTTGAACGTGATCGACTTGCCGGAGTCCTTGATCGCCTTTTCTGCCCCTTCGATCCGCGGCTGCAGGTTGGCCGAGCCGGGCGTCGCGATGAATAGTCCCACTTCGCCCGAGCCGACCTCTTCGATGATCCGTTTGCCCATTTCTTCGCCGGCCTTTTTGAGGTCCTGGCCAACGTAAGCAAGACGCGCGTTGCCGGTAGCGTCGGCGTTGTAGGCGATGACCGGGATGCCCGCCTTGATGGCAGCTTCGACGGGTGCGTTAAAGGCATGCAGGTCGATCAGCGCCACCGCGATGCCGTCGGCCCCACTGGTTACGGCGGTGTTGACTGCGTCGACCATCTGGCTGACGTTGCTGTTTTCCGAGCCCGTCCACTGGTAGGAGCAGCCCAGCAGCTTGCAGGCGTCGGCGGCGCCGTACTGCGTGGGCGTGAAGAACGGGTTCGTGGTGACGTGGTTGACGAACACGAACTTGTACGTCGGGTGGGACCCGAACACGCTCG
>DATHLT010000039.1:0-16943 GCA_035487855.1 Solirubrobacteraceae bacterium | reverse complement strand
CCCACGGCAGCGCTGCTGGGTCGCGCTCGGCAAGTACCTTCAACTCCTTGCCATCCACCACCAGCGAGCCGTCGCGATCCTCGACCGTGCCGGGGTAGGGCCCCAGGATCGAGTCGTACTTGAGCAGGTGCGCCAACGTCTTCGAGTCGGTCAGATCGTTGACCGCAACCCACTCGATCTCGCCGTCCAGCTCCGCGCCCCGAGCCTTCGCGGCGCGGAACACATTTCGTCCGATCCGGCCGAACCCGTTGATGCCCACGCGTACCGCCATTCACTGCCTCCTGAAGCGAAAATGAACGATGCCGGGTCTCAGGAGTCCAGCCCCTTCGCCCGGCGTGCTCCGGGAGGCTATCAGCGCATGGTGTGCCTGACCATGCGCTGACAGCGGCGCCCGAGCAGCCTCAGCCGACCTTGACCGTCGTCGCCACCGAGCTGCTCGCTCCGCTGACCGGCACAAACGAGGCGTCCAGCTTGATCCTCAGCCCATGACGGTGCTTACGCAGCGACGCCGCGCCGGCCTTGCTGAGCGCCAAGTGCAAAGTAACGCGCTCGGCCTTCGCCGCCTGCCTGCGCAGCAACCGCACGCCTCCGCCAGAGACCATCAGCGTCCCGGCCGCGGGCACCTGCACAACCAGGGTGACCGTCTGGCCCTTGACCTTGTGGCTGACGATCTTGACCTTGGCCGACGCGGTCGAGACAGTTGCGCCCGGCGTCGCTGCGCCTGGCATGGTGGAGTTGTTCACGACAACTGTCGTTCCCGGCGTACCCGACCCGGAGCCGCCAGCACCCGACGCGCCCGAGCCGCCGGAGCCTCCCACGCCGCCCGCCAAGCCGCCGGAGCTGCCGCCCGAGCCCCCCGTACCTCCGCTGGTGCCTTCGGGGCCGGCTTCCAGCAAGCCGAGGTGCAGCCCGTCGATGCCTTCCAGCGCGGCCAGCACCTTGCCGTCGGTGAGCGGCGCCGTCACAGCCATCGCCGTTGGCCGTATCTGTTCGGTCGTGGATTCGAGGTCATTGTCGAAACCTTCCGTGGTCATGCCGACCTTGCTCGCTAGTTCGTTGACATTGCTCGTTTCGAACGGTTCGCCCGCCAGCGTGGAGCCCAACAGAGACTGCAACTCTGGAGCCGCCGCCGCGAGGATCTGCTCGATCAGCTGTTCGCGTTCGGGTCCGGTCGCCGACGTCAACAAGCTCTCGACCAGCTGGCTGGGGCTGAGCGACCCGAGCCCGGAGGTGAGCAGGGTGGAGAGGTTGTTGCCTTGCAGCAGCAACGACAGCAGCGGTTCTGGAAGAATTTTTCCCAGCTGGGCACTCAGTTCAGAGACAATGTCGGAGGAATCGTCGAGCTGTCCCAGCGTGCCGCCTTTGGCAGCCAGTTCTTTGATCGTTTCGGTCAGCGCTTGCTGCAGCGAGCTGTTTTTGGACAGGATGCCGAGACCGGACAGCTCCGAGATCGGCTTGGCCAACTGGGCCGCTGAGAGATCTTCCAGCGGAGTGCTCGCAAGCACCGATTCCACTTCACCGGACTTGAGCCCGGAGACCGACACCGGCAACGTCAGCGACGGGGCCGCGGTGGCACCGGCGGGGAGCGATATGGCCACGGCGAAGGCCGCCATGACCACCGCTGCGCCCGCGGTCATCGGACTGGTCGATAGCGACAGACGTCTCGGGTGTGACGTGAGCAACGCATGCATTGGATCGTTTCCTCCTTGAGCAGATTCGTACGCACGGAAGTCTTCGTGCTACCAGTATCGTTCCCGTTTATCGAGCGAATCAACTGGCTAGAATGAAAAACCGAACAATCGGCTAGGGCAAACGTTGAGCGCTCAGCTACTCAGGAGCTGCCTGGCGACTTGCCGATATCCCGGTGAGCGACCGCCACATCGAGATCGTCGTGCCCGCGGTAGCGGCCGGCCAGGTGCTCGGCGATCGCCACCGAGCGGTGGCGCCCGCCGGTGCAGCCAATCGCGATCACCAGGTGCGCCTTGCCCTCCGCCACGTATTGCGGCAGCAGGAAATCCAGCAGCGGCTGCAGCCTGTCATACAGCTGGTGCAGCCGCCCGTCACGATCGATGTACTCGACCACCGCACTGTCAAGGCCGGTGAGCTCACGCAGCTCCGGCTCGTAGTGCGGGTTCGCCAGGAAGCGCACGTCGAACGCGAGATCCTCATCACGCGGCGGGCCGTGCTTGAAGCCGAAGCTCATGAACGTCACCGCCAGGCGCCCGACCGTCTGGCGCGGCAGGAACTCCTCGGCGATCTTCTCCCGCAGCATCGCCGCCGACATGCTGGTCGTATCGATCACCAGATCCGCACGACCGCGCAACGGCTCCAGCAGAGCCCGCTCCGACGCCACCCCCGCCGCGATGCTCCCCTCGGGCGCCAGCGGGTGGCGGCGGCGGGTCTCCTTGTAGCGCGTCACCAGCGTCTGCTCGGCGGCCTCCAGGAACAGCACGTGATGAGTGAGACCAAGCGCGTCGAGGTCGTCGACCACAGCCCGCAGCGCCTCGAAGTACACGCCACCGCGAACGTCTGACACAACGGCCGCCCGCTCGACCTTGGAACCCTTGTGCACGAACAGCTCCACCAGCGAGCGGATCATCTCCGGCGGCAGGTTGTCCACACAGAAGTAGCCCGCGTCCTCGAACACGTTCATCGCCGTCGACTTTCCCGCGCCTGAGAAGCCAGTGATGACGACGAAGTCCTGCAGGCGCGACTCGATCACCGGCTTGCCGGATTTGCCACTGGCGGCTCGCAGCGGACGCAGGGGCCTGATCACGGCCATCTTCTGCATTGTGCCGCTAACAACGGACACGCGTGTCAATTTGCTGGAAACAATGTGCCCTGCTGGCTGTACGCCCCGAGCGGGCTCAGCCTGCCCGGTGCAGATAAGCGTGAATGTCTCTGCCCACCTTCGCCGGCAGCCCCGGCACCGACTGCAGTTCCTCGCTGGAGGCGGCCACGATCGCCTCAGGTGAGCCGAAGTGCGTGAGCAGCGCTCGCTTGCGCGCCGCGCCGATGCCTGGCAACCCATCCAACAGTGAGCTCTTCATCGCTTTGTCGCGACGGCCACGGTGGTGGGTGATGGCGAAGCGATGCGCCTCGTCGCGCACGCGCTGCAGCAGTTGCAGCTCGGACGTGGAGTGATCGAGCACCAGCGGCGCGGTGCGTCCGGGCTGGAACACCTCCTCGATCCGCTTCGCCAGCGAGATCACCGCCACACCACGGTCGCGAAAGCCCTGCAGCGGACCCAACCCCGCCGCCAGCTGACCCTTGCCGCCATCGATTACCACCACGTTGGGTAGCGACGCGAAACTCTGGTCATAGGCGGGATCGTGCGGCGATATGTCCGCCTGACGCTCCCACTGGGCATAGCGGCGGCCGAGCACCTCCGCCATCGACGCAAAATCGTCCGGCGCTCCCTCCGTGGTGTGGATCTTGAAGCGCCGGTAGTCGGACTTCTTCGGTGCACCACCCTCGAACACGACCATCGAGGCGACCGTGTGGGTGCCGCCGAGGTTGGAGATGTCAAAGCACTCGATGCGAACCGGCGGCACGTCCAGACCAAGCGCCTGTTGCAGACCCTCCAGCGCCTCCACCCGGCTCTGACGCCGGCGCTCGGAACGTAGCCGCTCCTGGTCGAGCGCGAGCAGCGCGTTGCGCTCCGCCAGCTCGAGGATGCGACGCTTCTCCCCACGCTCTGCCGCGCGCAGCTCGACCGGCCCACCGCGCCGGCTGGCCAGGGCCTCCGCCAGCACCGACAGGGAGTCGGCCCCAGATGCGTCGTCATTGGACGCATCTGCCTTCGACGCGTCTGCCTTCGACGAGTCGCCTCCGGATGGTCGCGCTGCCATCTGTGATTGCACCACCAGCAGCGCCGGGATCGACATCGCGCCGCCGTAGTACTGGAGCATGAACTCCTCCCCCACCTCCGCCAGCTCGCGCTCTGCCTCGTTCGCCAGGTAGAACGACTGGCGGTCTGACAGCACCCCGTCTCGCACCTGGAAGACCTGCGCGTTGGCCTCCTTGCCGTCCACCGCCACCGCGATCGCATCGAACGTCCCCACCGACTCGCTGGTCACGCGACGGCGCTCTAGCAGCGAGTGCACCGCCTGCAGCCGGTTGCGCTCGAGCGTGGCCTGCTCGAACTCTTCTTCCGCTGCTGCAGCGCGCATGCGGGCCTCCAGATCGCGCTCGATGTCCGAGAAGCGTCCGCTGAGGAAATCGACCACGCCATCGATGCTCTCCCGGTACTCCTCGCTAGAGACATAGCCCACGCACGGCGCCCCGCAGCGCTTGATGTAGTAGTCCAGGCATGGGCTGCCGCTACGCCGACCCGGCTCCGCCCCGGTACACGAGCGGAACATGAACACCTTCGCCAACACCTCCAACGTCGCACGCACGCGTTTGGCGTTGGAGTAAGGCCCGAAGTAAGCGCGACCGCTGCGGTGGCGCTCGCGCGTGAAATACACCCGCGGGTAGTCCTCGTCGAGCGAGATCGCGATGAACGGATATGACTTGTCATCGCGCAGGCGGATGTTGAAGCGCGGCCGGTACTGCTTGATGAAGCTCTGCTCCGCCAACAGCGCGTCCGCCTCGGAGGCCACCACGACGCACTCGATGTGCTCGACGAGCGCGACCATCTCCGCGTGCCCAGGGCTGCTCGACACCTGGACTTTGGCGAAGTGAGACGCCACGCGCTTGCGTACCGACTTCGCCTTGCCCACATAGATCACCCGCCCGTTCGCGTCCCTGAACAGATAGACGCCAGGCTGATCGGGTAGCGCGCGCCGCTGCGCAGCCAGGCTCGCGCTCGCCTCCTGTGCGTCCGTCAGCTCATCGGTTGCAACCATCACTTCGAGGATAGGCCCAGTGCGAGCTCGCTTTGTAGCGCGGACCGCCGCGACGGACTACGGGCGCGTGACTTAATAGGCGTTGTAGGAGCGCCACTGGCGGTACACCGTCAGCAGTGCGTACACCACAATGCCCGCCAGCACGAACCACGCGAGCTCGCCCAAGCTGGTCTGCCACATACGGTCATACCCGACCCACTCGAACATCGCCAGAGCCACCGCCCCATACAGCAGCCCGCGGTGATAATCGCCGAGGCTGTGCAGCGAGATGCGGTATTCGCGATAGCTGCGCAGGCCGAGGTAGCCGATGCCGAGCGCAAACGCGGTCACTAGCACCGCTTCGAATGTACGAGCCGCACGGCCGCCACCGGGAATGAAGAACACAGCGGCGGCGATCGCCAGCAGGATCGCCACGTTGCGCGCCGTCTTCATCTGTTCATTCACACCTACAGCGTAGCTGTGGCGGCGAGCCAATCGACCAACTGCGAGCTAGTCGACCAGCGCCTCGAGCGAGGCATATGCCTCATCGACGGCGCGCTTGGCGGCCGTATGGCGAGCCTCCGACTTGGCCGACTCATAGCGCGTAGCCCATGCCGCCGGGTCGGCCAGCTCCACTTCCAGCACGCTCAGCGCCGCCTCCGCCTCTTCAACCGTCCGCTCGGCCTTCTGCTGTGCACTCAGCCGATTCTTCGACGGCCCTCCGCTGTTGGACTTGGGCTTCTTCTTTGTTGCCGCGCTGTCCGGTGACGCACCATTTGTGCGCCCGTTGACTGTCTGGGTCGAAGCGCTAGAGCCATTAGTCACATCGACGCTGCTGGTGGTGGCGACGGCGAGTGGCACAGCAGCTGCTCTGTCCACCTTGCCCGGCCGGCCAGAGGACGCCGCTCGGCGCTCGTCGCGTACGCGCACATACTCCGGCCAGCCGCCTGTGTAGCTGTGCAGCGAGCGATCCTCGACGGCGACCGTACGAGTGCCAACCGCGTCCAGCAGCGCGCGGTCGTGCGAGACGAGCAGGATCGCGCCGGGGAACCCCCGCAATGCGTCCTCCAACGCCTCGCGGCTCTCGATATCGAGGTGGTTGGTGGGCTCGTCCAGGATCAGCACGTTGGCGCCGGACTGGACCAGCACGGCCAGCGACAGGCGCCGACGCTCGCCCCCAGAGAGACCACTAAGCGGCTTCTCCGCATCCTCGCCGGAGAACAGGAAACCCCCGAGCAGAGCCCGTGCCTTGCCGGGGCTGAGGCCAGTGGCGCGCTCGGCGGCCTCCACCACGCTCTGCTCCGCGGAGCCGCCCGCGCCGAGCTCATCCGCATGCTGGGAGAGGTAGCCGACCTTGACGTTGTGGCCCGTGCTGAGCTTGCCCGCCGCGAGCGGCCTGCGCCCCGCGAGCGTCTCGATCAGCGTCGTCTTGCCGGTGCCGTTGGGCCCCACCAGCGAAACATGCTCGCCGCGTTCCAACCACAGCTCGGCACGGTCGAGCAGCACCAGGTGCTCATCGCCGATCTCGACGCGACCGTCGAGCAACTCGAAGATCACCCGCCCCGAGCGTTCAGGAGCTGCGAACTCGAACTCCAACCCCTTGCCATCGCGCGGGTCGCGCTCGATGCGCTCGATCTTGTTCAGCTTCTTCACACGCGACTGTGCCTGTTTGGCCTTGGTGGCCTTGTAGCGGAAGCGCTCGATGAACCGCTCCATCCGCTCGATCTCCGCCTGCTGCTTGTCGATCGACTTGCCCAGCGCCATCTCCCGGGCGGCCTGTTCGCGCCGCCACTGGTGCCAGGTACCGGCAAAGAAGCGCGAACGGGTGGCTTCGAGCTCGAGCACAGCCGTGCCAACCGCCTCCAAGAACCAGCGGTCGTGCGCCACCAGCACAATCGCCGCATCGAGATCCACGAGCGTCTGCTCCAGCCACTCCAGCGACTCGATGTCGAGGTGGTTGGTGGGCTCGTCCAGCAGCAGCACGTCAGCCCCAGTGGCCAGTGCTCGCGCGAGCGAGGCGCGCGTCAGCTGCCCACCGGAGAACGTGTCCAGCGGGCGATCGAGGTCGGCCTCGCGAAAGCCGAGGCCGTGGGCCATCGCGGTGGCGCGGTTGCGCCACAGGTACCCCCCGCGGGACTCCAGCCGCGCCTGCGCGCGCGCGTAACGATCGTAGGTCGCCTCGTCGCTGGCGCCGGCGGCCATCTCATCCTCGAGCTTTCCCAGCTGGGCCTCGATCTGCAGCTCCTCCGCGCAGCCCGACAGCAGGTAGTCGCGTAGCGCCATCCCCCGCTCGCGCGGCGGGCGCTGGTCGTGCAGCGCGATGCGCACGCCCTTGGCGACGCTCAGCTCACCCCGGTCGATCGAGGTCTCGCTCGCGAGCATCCGCAGCAGCGTCGTCTTGCCTGCGCCGTTGCGCCCGGCGATTGTCATCCGTTCGCGGCGCTCGAGCTTGAACGACACTCCGCGCAGCAGCGGCTTGCCGGCCATGTCCTTGTGCATATCGGATGCGATCAGTAGAGCCATCGGTTGCTGATGGTAGGCGCATGGCGCACATACAACCCTCCGTTTGCTTCGATAGGATCGCTGCAGTCGATGCGCAAACGTCTGCTCACAATGCTCCTGCCGCTCACACTGCTCGCACTGCTCGTGCTGGCCCCGGCCGCGAGCGCCTTCAACGACGGCCGTGGCTTCTACGGAGCCACACAAGACAAAACGATCGTCGACACCGGCTTCATCCTGATCATCTTCTTCCCAACGTTCGTGTTCCTCATGAGCATGCTCCAGGGTCGCCTGGACAAGCGCAAGGACGCACGCAAGGCCGCAAAGAAAGCGCTCGCGGGTAACGCCCACTGGCGCGGCGGCTGGTAAACAGCGGCTCGATGACCGGCGCTGGACTTTGTCCTCGATCGGTCGCGTGCTGAGCACGCTTCCCTCACTGCGTCCGCGTCCAGCTTGGCCCTCGAACCGCTGTCCGCGCTGAGGAATCCTCGGTGTAGCGATGAGCGCTGAGCCGGAGGCTGTCCTCTATGAGCGCCGCGGTGCGGCGGCGATTGTCACGATCGACCGCCAGCACCGGCGTAATGCCGTCGACGGTCTGACCGCCGCCGCACTGCATGAGGCGTACCTGCGCTTCGATGAGGACGACGACGCGCGCGTGATGGTGCTGACGGGGGCTGGCGGAGTGTCGTTCTGCGCGGGCGCCGACCTGAAGGCGACGGACACGATGGTCGACCGGCTGATGAGCGATGAGGGGCCGATGGGCTTCACCCGCCTGACGTCTTCCAAGCCGACGATCGCCGCGATCTCCGGCTTCTGCCTGGCCGGGGGCCTCGAGCTGGCGCTGTGGTGCGACCTGCGAATCGCCGCCGAGGGCTCCAAGCTCGGCTACCCAGAGCGTCGCTGGGGCGTGCCGCTGATCGACGGCGGCACCCAGCGCCTGCCGCGCATCGTCGGCCTCGGTCGTGCACTGGATCTGATCCTCACCGGGCGCATCATCGACACGCCCGAGGCGCTGTCGATGGGACTGCTCACCGAGGTGGTGGCACCTGGGAAACACCTCGAGCGGGCGCTGGAGCTCGCCGAGGGGCTCGCGCGCTTCCCCCAGCGCACGATGCTCGCCGACCGGCGCGCCGCGATCGAGGGCTTCGGGATGCCGCTGGCCGACGCGCTGGAGCTGGAGGCCAAGCACGGCCCGGAAGTGTTCGAAGACGGTGCGCGCGGGGCTGCGCGGTTTGCCGCTGGCGAGGGACGCGGGGGAGCTGGCGCCGGGGCCTGATAAGCCTCGATTGGCTGACCGGGAGGCGCGACGCTCAGATGCTGCCGCGGGGCACTATCCAGCGCGTGGGCTGACCGGTGATCGCTGCGATGCGATCGAAGTCCTCGTCGTAGTGCAACAGCTCAACGCCCGCTGACTCCGCGGCCGCCGCAATCAGTAGGTCGGCGTCGCCGACGCTGCGCTGGTGGGCACCGCCTTGATGAGCCAGCTCCCGGTAGACGTCGATCGCGCGACTCCACTCCCGCGCCTCAATCGGGCACTGTGGGAGCCTGCCTATGCGGCGCCTATGTTCGTCGAATTCCCGGCCGTTGCGAGCCCCCTGAAGTATCTCCAGCGAAACCGTCGCACACGTGGCGATGCGCCCGTCGAACATCTTCTCGTTGAAGGATGCCTGCAGCGCGGGCCGGCGCCGCGACAGTTGCCACGCGCTGGTGTCAGCCAGTTGCCGCATAGTCCTCCACGAACTGACCCCAGGGCTTGGTTTCAACGCGCGAGCGCCGCAACTCCTTCAGGTCCTCGAGCGTTTTGCCGCCGAGATCCCATTCCCCCAACCGCTGCAGATCCTCGCGGCGCACCACCTCGTTCAAGGCGGCGTGCACGGTGTCGGTCGTGTTCTTGGTTTTGAGGACCTCGCGTGCTTCAGCGACCAGGTCCATATCCAGGTTGATCGTTGTTCGTCTCACCATGTTGGGCATCCTCGCATGTATTCAGCAGAAATTAATAGCCATACGAGGATTGTAACGATGCGTGCACAGACTTGGCACACTTCGGTCACATTTGTGACGCCTCTGTATCAACTAGGATCTCCATGGAGCATGAGGCGCCTGTCGCAAAGCACATAAGACAGACACGGTTCGCCTGCTGACCCTCACCTCCAGGTATGCTCGGCTGAGCGATGGCCTACTTCGTAACAGGAGCAACCGGCTTCATCGGACGCCGGCTGGTGGAGCAGCTGCTGGCAAACCGCCAGGGCGATGTGTACGTGCTGGTACGGGACAGCTCGAAAGGCCGGCTAGATGATCTGATCGAGCGCTGGAGCTTGACCGCTGGAGCATCCGCGGCCGAGCGCGTCAAGCCGGTGATCGGCGACCTGCGCAGGCCGCTGCTGGGTATCGAGAAGGAACAGGTAGAGGAGCTGCGCGGCAAGATCGATCACTTCTTCCACCTGGCGGCCGTGT
The DNA here is from genome assembly GCA_035487855.1 of Solirubrobacteraceae bacterium. Taxonomy (GTDB): domain Bacteria; phylum Actinomycetota; class Thermoleophilia; order Solirubrobacterales; family Solirubrobacteraceae; genus Palsa-744. The sequence continues at coordinate 7,161 of DATHLT010000039.1, read as the reverse complement.
ATGACATGACGGCCCCCGCCGAGCGCAACACGGCGGTCAACGTCGGCGGTACGACGCACGCGGTGGAGCTGGCGCGGGCGGTGGATGCGATGTGCCTGCATCACGTCTCTTCGATCGCCGTGGCCGGCAACTACAAGGGCGTCTTCGGCGAGGACATGTTCGATGAGGGCCAGCGTTTGCCCTCGCCATATCACCGCACGAAGTTCGAGTCCGAGCGGATCGTTCGCGAGCAGCCATACGTGCCTTGGCGCGTATACCGGCCGGGGATCGTAGTCGGCGACTCGATCACGGGTGAGATGGACAAGATCGACGGCCCGTACTACTTCTTCAAGGCGATCCAGCGGCTGCGCCAGATCCTGCCCGAGTGGGTCCCGCTGGTGGGGCTGGACCTCGGCTACACGAACGTCGTGCCCGTCAACTGGGTGGCGAGCGCACTCGAGCACATCGCGCACGAGCCCAAGCTAGATGGCAAGGCTTTCAGCCTCACGGACCCGCGCCCGCAGCGCGTAGAGAACCTGATCAACGAACTAGCCGTCGTCGCGCACGCTCCGCGCTTCGCGGTGAACATCGACAAACGCCTGACCGACCCGTTGCCGAAGTGGCCGCTGAAGCTGGCGTTCGCGCTGCCGCCGCTACGCCAGGCACGCAGCCTCGCGTTGCGCGATCTGGGCATCCCCCCGGAGGTACTCGCGCATATGGAGCTGGTGCCTCGCTTCGACACACGCGAGGCCACGCACGCCCTTACGGGCACCCCCTTGGAGCAGCCACCGCCGCTGCGCGAGTACGTGGGGCGTCTGTGGGACTACTGGGAGCGCGAGATGGACAACCAGCTGCGCCGTGGCGCGACGCTCAAGCAGGCGCTCGACGGCAAGCACGTGCTGATCACCGGCGCCTCATCGGGTATCGGGCGCTCCACCGCGCTGAAGGTCGCCGAGGCGGGTGGCGTGCCGCTGCTGGTCGCGCGCAACGTGGACAAGCTGGAGGAGGTCCGCGCGGAGATCGTCGCCGGCGGCGGCACCGCGTACGTGTACGCCGCGGACATCTCCGACATTGAGTCGATCGAACGACTGCTCGAGCGCGTGCTCGCCGACCACCGCAACGTGGACATGCTCGTCAACAACGCCGGGCGCTCGATCCGGCGCTCGATCGCGCTCAGCTATGACCGCTTCCACGATTTCGAACGGACGATCCAGCTCAACTACTTCGGCGCGGTCAAGCTGATCATCGGCCTGTTGCCACACATGCGCGAGCGCGGCTCGGGGCACATCGTCAACGTCTCCTCGATCGGCGTGCAGACGAACCCGCCGCGCTTCTCCGCCTACGTCGCCTCGAAGGCCGCGCTGGACGCGTTCTCGCGCGTGGTCGCCTCCGAGGTAATCGGTGACGGCGTCACGTTCACGACGATCCACATGCCGCTCGTGCGCACGCCGATGATCGCCCCCACGAAGATGTATGACGCGTTCCCCGCGATCAGCCCGGAGGAGGCCGCGGACATGATCTGCGAGGCGCTGCGCGCCCGCCCCAAGGAGATGGGCACGCGCATGGGCAAGTTCGGCGAAGTCGCCTACACGCTCTCGCCGAGCACCGTCGACCGGCTGCTGCACCTCGCCTACCGAGTGTTCCCCGACTCCGCTGCATCCAAGGGTCACGCCGAGGTCGAGGAGCACGTCTCGTTCGAGCAGATCGCGATGGCGACGCTCACGCGCGGCGTGCACTGGTAGCTAAGAATCGGCCGGCGCGACGCTATGCTCGCGCGATGGACCGGCCGGCAGCAGCCTCCGCCTCGCATAGTCGCTACCTCAAGCTCTCGGCTCGGGCCGCTGATAGCGAGATCGTTCGCTCCTTCTATGGCGGACTGAAGCGAGCCAGCCGGCCGCTGTATCGCACCCCCTACTTGCAGCTTCTCGATCGCCACGAGCTGCCGCTGCTGTTCAACGCTCGAGGACTGATCGGCTGTGGCGTCGAGGTCGGCGTACAGCAGGGACTGTTCTCGCAATCCCTGCTTAACAGCTGGAACGGCAGGCATCTGATCTCCGTCGACCCGTGGAAAGCGGCCGAGGCGGACTATCACGACGCCGCCAATGTCACCCAGGAGGAGCATGACGCGCTCTATGCCGAGACCGTCAATCGGCTGGCGCCGTTCGGCGAGCGCAGCAGCGTTTGGCGCATGTATGGCGAGCAAGCTGCCGCTGCCATCCCCCACCACTCAATGGATTTCGTATACCTCGACGCGCGCCACGGCTATGAGTTCGTGATGGAAGACCTTGCGGCATGGGTGGACAAGGTGCGCCCGGGAGGGGTCCTGTGCGGACACGACTACATGGATGTAGACGCGGCAGACGCCGAGTTTGGCGTGAAGACGGCGGTCGATGAGTTCTTTGCGCGGCGCCAGGAAACCGTGAAGGTAACGCTCCGAGATCTGCCCTGGCGCAGCTGGTACGTAATCGTCTGACTAGCCGCACCAGTTGTTTGGCGCGCTTTGTGGCTGCACGGCTGGGACGTGATCGCATGACGCGTTCCACGTTGGGCGCACTGCCGCGGGCGCGATCTTGAGAAGATCGCAGGCGTGAGCGATGACGGCGGCCACGCAATCGAGGTACGCGACCTGCACAAGCGCTACGGCGACTACGAGGCTGTACGCGGCATCGACATCACCGTGCAGCGGGGCGAGGTGTTCGGGTTGCTTGGCCCAAACGGCGCCGGCAAGACAACCACGGTGGAGATCCTCGAGGGCTATCGCTCTCGCACCAGCGGTGAGGTCTCGGTGCTCGGCCATGACCCCGCGCATCGCTCGATCGCGCTGCGTCGGCGCATTGGAATCGTGCTGCAGTCCGGCGGCATCTACAGCCACATCACCCCGCGCGAGGCACTCACGCACTGGGCGAGCTTCTACCCGCACCCGCGCAAGGTCGATGAGGTGCTCGAGCTGGCAGGCCTGCAGGAGAAGGCTGACGAGCGTAGCCGCAAGCTCTCCGGCGGGCAGTTGCGACGCCTTGACTTCGCGCTGGCACTGGTCGGCAACCCGGAGCTGATCTTCCTCGACGAGCCCACAACGGGCTTCGATCCGGAGGCGCGGCGGGCGGCGTGGGAGACGATGCGCTCGCTACGGGAGCTCGGCAAGACGATCCTCCTGACGACGCATTACCTCGAGGAGGCGCAGGCATTGGCCGACCGCGTGGCGATCGTCAAGGACGGGCGCGTGCTTGCGATCGGTCCGCCGCGTGAGCTGGGCGTTGGGGCGTCGCATTATCGCGTCGCTTACCGGGACGCCGCGGGGGAGCTGATCGAGCGCGAGACGGAAGACCCGACGAGCCTGTTGCATGAGCTCACCGACGCGGCGCTCGCGCGCGGGGAACGCCTTGAGGAGCTGTCGGTTGGTCGCCCGACGCTCGAGGACGTGTACCTGGAACTAACAGCCGACGCCGATGCGGATGCAGATGCCACCACGCCCAATGCTCCTCGCAGGCGCGGCTCTCGCCGGGAGGCCAGCCGTGCCTGACGCGCTCGCACTGTCCTGGCGCCAATACCGGCTGGAGCGCAGGATGTTCTGGCGCAATCCCAGCGCCGCGTTCTTCAACTTCGTGCTGCCGCTGCTGTTCCTGGCCGCCGGCGGAGCGATTCTCAGCGGCAATCAACACGACCTCGACAAGCTGGTGCCGTCGATCGCGGGCATGAGCGTGATGTCCACGACGTTCACAGCGCTCGCCTACAACATCGTGTTCCTGCGCGAGCGCGGCGTGCTCAAGCGCATCCGCGGCACGCCACTGCCGACAATCTCCTATTTCGGCGGCGTGGCCGCCAACGCCGTCACCAACACGGCGCTTCAGATCGCGATCATCGTGCTCGCCGGGCGCGTGTTCTTCAACATCGGCTGGCCTGTGCACTGGGGCGAGCTGATCGTGTTTGCGATCGTCGGCGTCGTCAGCCTCGCCGCGCTAGGCGTGGCGTTCGCGCACATGATCCCCAACTTCGAGTCGACTGCTGCGTATGTCAACGCGGTCTTCTTGCCGGTCGTGTTCGTATCGTTCTTCGTTTTCGACGATAAAAATGGGGCGCCAGGCTTCGTGCGCACGATCGCTGAAGCGCTGCCACTGAAGCCGCTGATCGATGGGCTTTCGGGCGCGATGGTCACCGGCTCGGGACTCTCCAGCCACCTCGACTCGCTCGCTGTGATCGCCATCTGGGGCGTGTTTGGGCTGTACCTCGCGGTGCGCGGCTTCTCCTGGGAGGGCTCGCGCGCATGAACACCATGGGAAGTAGAGCCGGCGGATGAAGCAGCTCGCTGAGGACGTGTGTCTGCTGCGCGGGTGGCCGCCCAACGCGATCAACGTGTACCTGATCGGCGACGTGATGCTGGACGCCGCCACCCGCCAGGCGGAGACGCGGATCATGCGCGAGCTGGCTGGGCGCAAGCTGAGCGCCCACGCGCTGACGCACGCGCACCCAGACCACCAGGGCTCGAGCCACGCTATCTGCGAACGGCTGCGGATTCCGCTGTGGTGCGGCCAGGGCGACGTGCCCGCAATGGAGACCCTCGGCGGGATCTCGAGCTCGCAAGCGCCTGGGCTGGTCAACTACCTGCAGCAGCGCTTCTGGACGGGGCCGCCGCACCCGGTCGCGCGGGCACTGATCGAGGGGGACGACGTGGCCGGCTTCACCGTGCTCGAGGTACCGGGACACTCGCGTGGTCACCTCGCCTACTGGCGCGAGACAGACCGCGTATTGATCGTCGGAGATGTGCTCAACAACGTAAACGTCAAAACAGGAGTCCCCGGTCTGCACGAGCCGCCGACCGTCCTCACGCCTGACCCCGCGCGCAACCGCGTCTCCGTGCGCAGACTTGCCGCGTTGCGCCCGCGCCTGACGTGCTTTGGCCACGGCGCGCCGCTGCGCGACCCCGGCAAGCTCGCAGACTTCGCCGCGCGACTGGCGGACTGAGCAGCATGAGCGAGAGCATCTTCCTGCTCGACGGCGAGCGACCCGATGGGGACCATGTGTCGGCTGAGAACAGCCCTCGAGCGACGCGCGTGCACCCGACTGAGCATGCGCGGGGACCATGGGATCCGCGAGCACTGCACGGTGGCGCGCCGGCGGCGCTGATCACAGCCGCGTTCGAGCGCATGCAGCTAGGCGCAGAGCTGCGCATCGCACGGCTGGGCTTCGAGTTCCTGCGCCCGATCCCGCTCGCGCCGCTGACGCTGTCAACGCGAATCGTGCGTCCCGGTCGACGCGTGCAGGAGCTGGCCGCGGAGCTGGTCACAGTAGACAGCGACGATGGCGCGGGAGGCGAGCTCGTGTGCCGGGCGAGCGCCCTGCGGGTGCAGGCGATCCCCGACGAGGTGCCCGAACCGGAGGACGCGATGGACGAGCAGCCGCTACCGGCGCCAGAGACAGGCAAGCCTGTGCGCTTCTCGCTCAACGGCTCCAGCGAATCCGGCTTCGCTGCGACCGCGATGGAGATGCGCTGGCTGGATGATCCCTGGGCGCTAGGGCCGTCAAGGGTGTGGATGCGGCTGCATCATCCGCTGCTGCCCGACGAGCCGCTCACGTCGCTGGCGCGACTGGCGGGCACCGCGGACTTTGGCAACGGCGTCGGCGCGGCGCTGCCGTTCGAGCACTTCCTGTTCATCAACGCCGACCTGACGATCCACCTGCAGCGCCAGCCGCGGGGCGAGTGGATTGGACTGAATGCCCGCACGCTGCTCCCCAGCGGTGGCAGCGGGCTGGCAGAGAGCGTCTTGCATGACGTGCACGGACCGGTTGGTCGCGCCTTTCAGACGCTTGTCGTGCAGCCACGCTAAAGCTGTTGCAAAATAAAAGTGTTGTAGACGCAATTACTTTTGCTAGTGTCGAGTGTGATCCGTCTTCCACATGGCGGCAACCGCATTTGCACAAGGAGATCCCAATGTCATCACCAGAGGCAACCACCGCTCAGACTGCACTCCCCACGGGAACGTGGAACGTCGACCCGATCCACTCGAGCGTCGAATTTCAGGTCAAACACCTCGGCATCGCCACCGTCAAGGGCCACTTCGGTGAGTTCGAGGGCACGCTTGAGGTGACACCAGAGGGCATCAACGCGTACGGCTCGGCAGAGACGGCGAGCGTCGATACCCGCGAGCCCCAGCGCGACGCGCACCTGCGCTCCGCCGACTTCTTCGATGTCGAGAACCACCCGAAGATCACCTTCCAGTCGACCTCCGTGAAAGCGATCGACGACGAGGACTTCGAGATCGAGGGCGACTTCACCCTCCACGGCATCACACGCCCACTGAAGCTGATTGCCACCCTCGAGGGCACCGAGACCGACCCCCAAGGCAACGAGCGCGTCGGCGTCTCCGCCACAGCCCAGATCAGCCGCTCCGATCACGACATCAAGTTCAACATGGCGCTTGGCTCGGGCAACGTCGCGGTCGGCGACAAGGTCAAGATCCTGCTCGACATCTCAGCCGTGAAGGCCGGCTGAACGACACCGGCCAACGCTGTCCAGGGTCGCGCTGCTCACCACGGCGCGACCCACCGGGGCCGCCGCCGGTAGGCGGCCCCGGTAAAGATCGAAAGCGCCAGGTGCCGCTCAGCGCACGAACACGTCGCCGAGCGCCTCGTCGATCGCGTCCAGCGTGTCCGCGCTGAGCACCACGCCCGATGCCGAAGCGTTCGCGTGCACCTGCTCGGGGCGACTCGCGCCGACGATCGCCGAGGCCACGTTCTGCTCGCGCAGCACCCAGGCGAGCGCCAGATGAACCATCGTCAGACCCGCCTGCGCCGCGACCGCGCGCAGCCGCTGCACCGCCTCGAGCACGCGCGGCTTGATCAGGCGGTCGATGAAACCGCCCATGCTCTCGCTCGCCGCTCTGGAATCGGCCGGTAGCGGCTCGCCCGGCAGGTACTTGCCCGTGAGCACCCCCTGCGCGAGCGGCGACCACACGATCTGGGAGATCCCCTCACGCTCGCACAGCGGGATCACCTCAGCCTCGGGTGCGCGCCACAGCATCGAGTACTGCGGTTGGCTCGAGACCCAGCGCTCGACGCCTGAACGCGCCAGCGACTCCTCGATCTTCTTTGCCGGCCACTCGCTGAAGCCGATGTGACGCGCCTTGCCCGCACGCACCACTTCCGTAAGCGCGGCCATCGTCTCGTGTAGCGGCGTGTGTTGGTCGT
>DATHLT010000038.1:0-5429 GCA_035487855.1 Solirubrobacteraceae bacterium | reverse complement strand
GGCGCTGCACGCGGGCGCGCTCGCGACGTCCGCGGGCGTGATCGCGATCACGGCCGCGAGCGGAGGCGGCAAGAGCACGCTGCTGGCAGAGCTGCTCGGGCGCGGGCTGACACTGATGGCGGACGACGTGCTCGTGCTGGAGTCCCAGGAGACAGGCTCCCCGCTGGCTTATCCGGCGCCGCCGCTGATGACCGTTCCGGCGGCCAGCGTCCCCATGCTGTGCGAGGGGGATCCTACGGAGGCGATCTCCTCGATCGGCGACGAGCGCTGGATCGGCTTCCCCACGCACTCGCAGCCGATGACGCTCAGGGCACTGGTCGTGCTCGACCGTATTCCGATAGCTCAGTCCGTGGGCCGGCTAGCGTCTCTGACGAAGATCGAGAACCCGCTTTCCCCGCTGCTCACGTCGCTGATGGACTTCCCGCGGGCTCCCGAGCGCCAACGGGCCCGCTTCGAGCTCGCGAGCGCGCTGGCCCGCGACGCTGGCGTGTGGCGGCTGACGGCCAGCGTCGACACGGCGCCCGACGCCCTGGCAGATGCCCTCCTGGGAGCCGAGCTATGAGAAGCTCGTCGCCCCTGTCGATGACCCTTTCCGATCCGCCACACAGCGCCGGCTGCGTGGGTGAGCCGATTCTCGAGCTCGAGGGTCTCTACCACCGTTGGAAGGGCCCCAGGCCGCCGGTGCTCGACGACGTCAGCCTGACACTTTGCGCTGGCGAGGTCACGTGGGTGGGCGGTCGCAACGGTGTCGGCAAGACCACGCTTTTGCGCCTGGCCGCGGGCATCCTGCTGCCCCAGCGGGGAAGCGTGCGGATCGGCGAGCTTACGCCTGGATCCAGGCGCGGGGTTTACCGGCGTCAGATTGGCTTCCTCTCGGCCGGCGATCGCGGACTGCAGGCGCGGCTGCGGGTCTCCCAGCAGCTCGACTACTGGGGACGGCTCGCCTACGTGCCCCGCGAGCGCCGTGCCGAGCTCGTCTCCGACAGCTTGCGGCGCTTCGGCCTGGAGGAGTTCGCCGCGCGCCGTGTCGACCGCATGTCGATGGGCCAGCGCCAGCGCATCAGGCTGGCGATGGCGTTCCTGCACGAGCCGCGGGTCGTGTTGCTCGACGAGCCACGGAACTCGCTGGACGATGACGGCTACGCCCTGCTCAACGAGCAGATCGTGCGGGCGGCCGAACGCGGAGCCACCGTCCTCTGGTGCTCTCCCCGAGGCGAGGATCGCGTGATTGCGTGCGACGCCAGCTACACCCTCGCCGAAGGTCGCCTGGAGCGGCTCAAATGAGCCGGGTGACGCTGTGGTGTGAAGCCATGTGGGGAATCTTCCGTCGCGACGCGCTCCTGTTCGTCAGCTATCGCAGCCAGATGATCGCGCAGTTTCTGGGTCCGCTGTTCTCGATCACGCTCTTCTATTACATCAGCCATATCCTCACGGATAAGACGATTCACTCTCCCGGCGGCTACTTCGGCTTCGTGATCGTCGGCCTGGTGATCGTCCAGATCCTCACCGTATCGATAGGCGTCATGCCCGTGACGATGCGCCAGGAACTCGTCTCGGGCACGATCGAGCGGTTTTTGGTGAGCGCCCACGGGCCGATCAACGGCATCCTCGGCACGATGCTCTTTCCTCTCACCAACGCGCTTGTCAGCGGGGCGCTGATGCTGGCGCTCGCCGCGGTGATCTTCGGGCTGCCACTGGCGGCAACGGCTCTACTTGCGATTCCAGTCGTGATGCTCGGCACTCTGGCATTCATGCCCTTCGCCTTCGTGCTGGTGGCGCTCGTGATGGCTTTCAAGCAGGCGGCCTCGGCGACGCAGTTCATCATCGCCGGCATCGCGATCGTGGGCGGCCTGTACTTCCCGACGACAGTGCTGCCGGAATGGATCCGCTGGACGTCCGACGTGCAGCCTTTCACTCCGGCCACCGATCTGCTGCGCCATCTGCTCGTTGGTGCCCCGCTCGTGCACCCTGCGGCGATCGAGTTGCTCAAGCTCGCGGGCTTCGTCGCCGTCCTGCTGCCGGCCGGCGTGGCGCTTCTCCGCGTCTCGATTCGCTACGGTCAGCGAACCGGCACCGTCGCCGAGTATTGAGATGACAGACAAACGAGCCGATATATCGACGGTGCCCCAGCTTTCCGACGAGGAGCTGCTTGATGCTCGGGCGCGGCTGCCCAGCACGTTGTCCACCGCAGCTTTGTCTCCGAGACGGTTGTACTCAATCTTCGGACGGGCAAGTATCACGGCCTGAACCCGACCGCGGGCAAGATGCTCGACGCGCTGGAGGCTGCACCCACGGTTGGTGACGCGGTGCCGCTGCTGGCTGCCGAGTACGGCCTCGGGCAGGAGGGGATCCAGAGCGATCTACTCGCCCTCACCCGAGGGCTGCTCGAGCGCGGGCTGATCGTGACCGGGGATGACAGCGCCGCTTGAGGAGCGATCGAGCGCAGACGGGGGGGAGCAGCACCGCACCGCGTTCGGCCTTGCGCTGTCGATCGATCCACGGATCTCGATTGCGGGCCTCGGACAAAGCCAGGCGGCGTCGGCGCAGCCACCCTCTCGCATTTATCTGGACGACGGTGAGCTAGACCGCCGTTGGGGTGTACTCACTAGTGCACCGCTGCGCGCACGTGAGCTCCGCTTTGGTGAGACACTGCTGCTGTCCGTCGACTTCGCCGAGCCCGCCGGCTATCTGATGTGGGCTAGAGACTTCGCCCGCGTGCTGATCTCGCCCGACGGCCTCGAGCTGCTGTGCGAGCCGGATCACGCGAACGGGGATTGGGCGAGCATCCTTCCGGCGCAGGCACTGCCGCTCGCAGCGACAATCCGCGGGCTTGAGATTCTGCACGCGTCGGGCGTCGTGCTCGGCGGCAGGGCCGTGCTCCTCGCGGGTCCCCTGGGCGCCGGCAAGAGCTCGCTCGCCGCCGCACTCGTAGGCGCCGGAGGACGGCTGCTCAGCGACGACGCCGTCGCGCTCCAGATGAGCGACGGCGCGCTCGTCGCGCACGCGGGATCTGTCGTGCTACATCTGCGCGCCGCAGAGAACGAGCGGCTCTCCGCGGACGCACGCGCGGCCCTTGGGCGCCCAGAGCGCTCCTTCCCCGGCAAGCAACGCTACGTCAGCGCCGGTGCGCCTGACCCGGCACCGCTGGCAGCTCTGTTCCTACTCGAGCGCTCGGCGGAGCAGCCCGCCGTCGAACGGCTTGGAGCCGTCAGCCCGTTCGAGCTGATCGCGAGCACGTTCAATCTGTCCGTGCGCACGCCGGCGCGGATGCGACGCCAGCTCGACGTCGTCTCCGCGATCGCCGCGAGCGGCGTGGCGCATCGACTGCGCGTGCAACCAGACGTCGACGCGACACAGCTAGCGACGATCGTTCAAGAGCAGCTGCAGGAGCTCTGAAGAGCCAACATGCTTGCTGGAGCCTGGGGTGCGCAAGCGAGCGAGCTGCTCGAGCGCGCGGCCGAGCGTCTCGGAACTCCGCTCCATCGGGACGGTGCGCTTGCGATGTTGGCTCCGCCGGACATCGTTGCAGGCCCTTGGTGTTGCTGGCTGTTCGGCGAGCCCCGAGGCCGCGCCGCGTTCGCCGAAGCGCTCACCGAGTTGGGCGAGATGGCGTGCGAGCGTCTGTCTGGAAGGTTTGTGCTCGTAGCTGTCGATCGCGATCGCCCGCGCTGTCTGGTTATCCGCGATCAGCTCGGGGCAGAGCCGCTGGTCTATGCGCACGCCGCGGACGGAGTCCTGTTTGCGACGCACGAGCGCGATCTGCTCGACCTGCTCACGCGCACGCCGAGTCCGGATCGGCTCGCGCTGCTGCAGTGGATCGAGAATGGCCTCACTCCCCTAGGCCACACCCTCTACGAGGGCATGCAGCGTCTTCCGGCGGGTCAGCGGCTGATCCTGGGCGAGCGGCATGCGCGCGTCGAGCGGTGGTGGAGCCTTCGTTACGAAGGCGTGGAGGAGAGGAGCGCGACGGCGCTCGCGGACCGCTTGCGGGAGGCGGCATTCGCCGCGGTGGCGCGCGCCGCCGCTGGCTCGAGGCGACCGGCGGTGAAGCTCAGCGGTGGCCTCGACTCCGCCTGCGTGGCCGCGGGCTTGGCCGCCAGCGGGTTCGCCGACGGGCGTGCGCTCGCGATCGCAGGCACATTCTCCGCCCACCCCGAAGCCGACGAGGGCGAGTTGATCGAGGCGACGGCCCGCCACACGCACCTGCCGCTCGAGCTGATCGCCTTCGACGCGGACAGCTCGATGCTCGCTCCCGCGCTCGCCCACATCGCCCGCTGGCGCCTGCCGCCGACCACGTCGAACCTGTTCCTATGGCAGCCGCTGATGGCACGGGCGCGCGAGCTCGGCGTGGATCTGATGCTCGACGGGGAGGGCGGCGACGAGCTGTTCGGGCTCGCGCCCTACCTGATTGCCGACGTGCTCCGCGCGGGACGGCTGCGCACAGCCTGGTCGCTGACCGGGGCGATCCCTGGCATCGGGCACAACCCCGGCGGACGCATCCGCCTGCGTGCGCTGCGTCGCTATGGCATGGGCCCGCTCCTGCCAACCGCCGTTCAGCGTCGGCGCGAACGCAGGAGGTCGGCTTCCTCGCCGTCGATCGTCCCGCCGGCGGACGCGCAGGCACTCGTCGATCTGCGCGTGGCGAGCTGGTTGGATCGCCGCGACGGACCGGTGTGGTGGCGCTTGCAGGCGGAGAGTCTGATCGACATGCACGACCTCTTCGATCTAGGGGCTCACTTCCGTCGTGAGGCCGTCGACGAGGCTGTCGAACGGCGCCATCCCTTTCTCTATGACCTGCAGCTGACCGAAGCCGTGCTTCGGCTTCCACCGCGGCTGCAGTTCGATTCCGTTCGCGATCGCCTGCTGCTGCGCGAAGCGTTGCGCGGCCTGATCCCCGAGGGGGTCCGAACACGCCACGTCAAGAGCCACTTCACTCCCCTCGTGCTCGCGGGCATCAGGGCCGATGAATCGGGCCTGATCGAGCCCCTGCGCCAGCCCGACGCCCCGGTTCGCGCCTATGTCGCGCAGGAGACTCTAGACCGGAGGATTGGCGTCGCGGCGGATGAGCGTTCGATGCTCGGCGCAGGCGCCATGTGGCGGGTCGCGATCGCAAACAGGTGGCTGCTCGCGCTAGCTGGAGCCTAGCCTAGGCTGTACTTTTTCGGGCCTTGTAGTCGGGCTCATAGCTCCCCTAAGATTCGTCCCATCCAGCAAGGAAAGGAACTAAGCATGGATGAGAGCAAGACAGTGCCCGAGTATGAGACTCCGCGCATCGAGGATCACGGGGATCTCACAGAACTCACCGCCGCCGGCTCGGTCGGCAAATTCGCTGACGCCACCATATACGCGTCGGAATCGATCGAAGGTCACCTCAAGACGTCGCCGTGAGCATGCGCATGCCGGTTCCCTTCAGGGGGGCCGGCATCGTT
>DATHLT010000037.1:0-8904 GCA_035487855.1 Solirubrobacteraceae bacterium | reverse complement strand
CAGCATGCAGCGACAGCGTCACACCATCGACCGCCCGCACCTGCTCGCCGGCAGCGTCGTAGCGCTTGGCGACCCGCTCGAGCTCCAGCATCGCTACGCCGTCCGTCGCAGCGGCACGACCTCGGCGAACGCGGGCACGGTCTCGCCGCGCAGCTCGCCATCGCTGAGCGCGAGCGTGCGGTCGGCGCCGGACAGCTCGGTCGCGTCTCCGGCGCTCGCGAGCACCGCCGTCCCATCGTCGGCGATCGAACGCAGCAGGCCGAGAACCGAATCGCGCTTGAGCAGCTCCACGCCGTTGGTGGGCTCGTCGATGACCAGCAAGCGGGGGCCGTGTGTCAGCACGCGGGCGATCGCCACACAGACACGCTCGACCTCGTGGAGCGAGGCGGCGCTTGCTCGCGCGAGACCGAGTGCCCCGCATCGCTCCAACGCCGCCTCCGCAAGCGTTCTCGCCACCGGCTGCGGGATGCCGCGGGCTAGCAATCCCACCATGACCTGGTCGAGCACCGTGGGGCATTCGTCGGAGCCGAACCGCTTCTGGCAGAATCCGATGCCCTCTCCGAGCACCTCACGCTCACGCAGATCGTGCCCTTCGTAGCGCACGACGCCACGGTCGGGCTCCTCGACGCCGGCCGCGATCCTCATCAGCGTCGAGCGCCCCGAGCATCGCAGACCCCATACCACGACGTACTCGCCCGGATCAATCTCGAGCGTCACCTCCCGCAGGGCGACGCTCATGCGGCCGCCCTCACGCAGCGTCTTCGTCACCCGGTCGATGACGAGCAGGCTCATTCGCGTGTCCGCAGGGCTCTGAACGACTGCCGTGCGTACTGCGCCCAGGCGAGCTTCGCGCCGATTGCTCGTCGGTTCTCCTCGGCCACCAGCCGCGCCATCAGCGCCGTGCTGCCGGCGCCCGGCTCCATGTCGGGCAGCGGTGCCTTGCCGGCCTCGGCCAGGCACGACCTCTCGACCTGGTCGATGATGTCCAGAGCGATCTCGGGAATTCGCGCGAACGCGCCGAGCTCCAGCACGAACAGTCGCTGGCGCTGGCGATCCTCGCCGATCTGCTGCACAAGCGAATCGCGGTAGGCCTCCACGCCCGCCTCCGTCGCGCGGTAGTGCGGCCTCGGCTGTCGTCCCATCCGCGTTCCCTCGATCTCCTCCACGAACCCGCGCTCCTCGAGGGTCGTCAGCGCGATGTAGACGTGTGAGACGCTGCTAAGCGCGATCGCGTTCTCGTAGGTGCGGTCGAAGCGCTGCGCGAGCTCGTAGGCATAGCTCGGCCGGTCGATCACGAGTCCCAGTAGCGCCCAGTTGACAAGCGAGCGCATCGGCGCTGCGCGCTTGCGAGCGTGCCCCTCTCCCATACCGGCACTGTAGCTGGAAACTAGTCGTTTCTCTATGTCATCCCTTATAACGTTTCATCACATGTAAGGGCGTGCAGATGCGGGGCCCGCAAGCTCGGAGGGGAGCTGTGCTCCCAAGGCTTCGACTGCTCCTTGAGCTGTTCGAGGTCGTGGGTGCGGGGCAGTTCGGCTTCGGCGAGGACGATCGCCACCTTGAGGGCCTTCTCGACTGCCTGCTGCGCATGGAATCCGACTGCGCCGCCCGCTAGATCGTCGGCGTCGGCGAGCATTTTGCCGGCGTACAGGTCGGCGTCGGCAAGGCGGAGCAGCGTCTCGGCGTACTCGACGTGCTCAGGACTCGGCGACAAGGCGCCCCTCGCGCATGGAGCGCGCGCATGGAGCTTCGCCTGGGAGCCGGCCCAGGCCCACGCCGAGATCCCGTGATATGGTGCCACCCGTCAAGCGGCAGGGGAACCCGGTGAGAGTCCGGGACTGACGCGCAGCGGTGACGCCGGCAACGACCGGCGCAGTCCGAATGCCTGCCGAATGACAAATGACCACTGTCTCGCGAACGGGCGGCAGGTCGTGACGCCGCAGGCTTCTGGTTGAAGCTCGACGGAGCGCCCTCCGCCCCAGACCAGAAGGAGATTTACCTCATGCGGATATCCCGCAGTCGGCTCACTGCCTCACTAACCGTGCTGTGCACGCTCGCGCTTGCGCCGCCGGCGCTCGCAAACTCATCGCCGGCAGAAGTCACTCATGCCGTCGGTGGAGGCGTGGCCTACCTGAAGTCCCAGCAGACCACCAATGGCAGTTGGGAAGGCTTCGGAAGCGAATGGGTGCCCACCTCACTCGCCGCCGCGGGCGTACCGCCCGCCGGGGTCAAGCGCGAAGCGGGCGCCACCAACGCGCGCACCTACTACCGCGAGCTGGTCGGGGACTCCGCCACCTGGCCGGGCAGCGAAGCGCCGGTCATCGACTTCGAGACCGCCACCCTGGTCGCCTATGCCTCCGGCATCGAGCCTGCGCGGGTGTCGCCCACGCAGAACCTCATCGCTCAGATTCTCGCGCAGTACCGCCCGAGCGACCCAGGCGCCTACGGCAGTCCCGAACTGTTCAACGGCACCGCCTTCGCCCTGATGGCGCTCGCTGACGCGAAGACGCTCAAAGGCGCACAACGGGTGCCCCAGGTGCTGCTCGAAAAGTCCATCGAAGTCGTGCGGCGCAACCAACACGCCGACGGCGGCTGGAGCTACCTTGTAGCGGAAGGCGACACGAAAGCGCTGCAGGCACCGGCCGAAGCCGAATTCACCGGCGCGACCATCGCCGCACTGTGTGGATCGGGTGTTCCCACGAGCGATCCCGCGATCAAAAGCGCACTGAACTTCCTGAAGGCCGAGCAGTCTGCCGAACCGGCAGGCAGCGGCGCGTTCGAGAGCGAATTCGGCGTGAACACCGACACCACCGCGTGGGTCGTGGAGGGCCTGAGCGCTTGCGGTATCAACCCGCAGGGCGGCGAATTCACTACCTCACACGGGAAGACCCCCATCGACTACCTGATCTCCCAGCAGCTCCCGGAAGGCGGCTTCCAGTATGAAGCCGAAGAAGGCGAACCCAACCTCTACTCGAGCCAGGATGCTGTGCGGGCGCTCGCGGGCGCCGGTTTCACCGCAGCACCCTCGAAGGCAAAAGGCCAGAAGCTGTGGGTGTACGAAAAGAAGTTCACGGCGTCCGACACCACCGAGCTGGGCCTGATCATCAACACCGGCAGTTCGCCGCTGCAGGTGTGCTCGGTGAGCCTCACGCCCACGAGCAAGAAGGTCACGCTGGCGAGCGTGCTTGAAGCGGCCGAGACGTCAGCCACCCCGGCTGGCTGCGCGAGCGGCTTCACGCCTACGAGCGGTAAGGGCGCCATCACCTCGATCGATGGCTCGCCCAGCTCGCCCCAGGCGATCTGGCAGATCTCGATCGACGGGGGTGCTGAAAAGCAGGCCACACGAAAGACCCCCATCGGCATCGGCGACACGATCTACCTGCGGGAGGCCTAGATGCTTACCACGAGACACATCGTCCTCCGCTCGCTGCTGCTGGCCGCGCTCATCTGCGTGACCTGCGCGGCGGTGGCGCAGGCGGCGAACCCCAACCCGGAACTGATCGTCCGCTGGGAACCGTGCGAGCCGAACACCGGCGTGACGGTGATTGTCGACGACCGGGAAATCGGCGAAAAAAAGATCTACGTGGGCTGCGCCCTCGGGGAACAGAAAAATGGGCTGGAAGCGCTCAAAAATGCGGGCTTCACACCCGCGGGCACCACCCAATACGGGCTCGAATTCATCTGTCGCATTGATGAAGAGCCCACACATGCCGAACAGGCCTGCGAACACACCCCGCCGGCCAGCGCCAACTGGTCCTACTGGCACGGCAAAGCGGGAGGGAAATGGGAATACTCGAAATACGGGGCGAAAAGCTCGAAAACCAAAGCTCCCGTGAACACGATCGAAGGCTGGTCTTTCGGCGAAGGTGAAGAACCGCGCATCGAACCCCAGGAAGAATGAGCGGGATGCGTTTCCGTCGCCCCCGATCCCAGGAGCGACAGGAATGACCAATCCCATCACCATCCTCGAACGCAAACGGCTCGTGTTGCTGGCGGTGCTCACCGCGCTCGCGGTAGCGCTGACGGGCACGAGCGCGGCGGCGAATGTCGCCAACCCAGGCCCCGGATTGATCGCACGTTGGGAACCGTGCGAAGCGAACACGGGCGTGACCGTGATCGTTGATGACCAGACGCTCGACGAAGGCAAGATCTACGTCGGCTGTGCGCTCGGGGCCCAGCCGGATGGCGTGGCGGCGCTGGAACACGCGGGCTTCGAGCTGGAAGGCACCGAAAACTATGGGTTGGTCTTCATCTGCCGCATCGACGGCGAGCCCACGTTTGCCGAACAGAGCTGCAAGACGACCCCGCCGGCCAGCGCCTACTGGTCCTACTGGCGCGGCAAATCCGGCGGCCGCTGGGCCTACAGCCACTTTAGCGCGGTCAGCCCGGAAAGCCGCGCGCCGGTCAACTCGGTCGAAGGCTGGTCGTTTGGTAGTGGCGCCGCCCCGCGCATCCAGCCGATGAACGGCAGCGGGCCCTCGTCCTTCAGCCTGCCTCCCGAACAGACATCTTCGGCGGTACCAGCACGGCTCGCGAGTCCCTGGCTCGCGTCCACGCTCGATGAAACGGCCGAAGAGGCAGAAGTTCAGGAATCCAAAAAACTCTCGGCGCACGTAGAACCGGAACTGGCGCTGCGTGGAGCCATCGCGCTCGCGCAGACCGGCGTCGCCGACACCGCGCTCAGCCGGGTCGTGGGTTGGCTCGCGCGCAGCGGCGAAGAAAAGGGCGCCACCGTGGAAGGCATTCCACTGCGCGAATATCTCGGCCTGGGCGAATCGCACGAACATCAGAACACTGCTCGCCTCGCGCTTGCCGTGCTCGGCCTGCAGGCGCTCGGGCAAAGCCCCTCCGGTTTCGCCGGGATGAACCTGCGCGCGACCCTCGAAGCCAGGATCGAAAAGACTGGCCTCCTCAAGAGCGAAGGCGAAGCCAGCGAAGCCGTCGAAGTCACCGCCCCGACCGTGCTCGCGCTGGCCCGCACGGGCACGCTCTCGGCCAAGGCGCTGAAGACGCTGGCGCTGATCATCGCCAAGCAGGAAGCGAGCGGATCGTTCGGGCTGACGAGCATCGACGTCGAAGCGGTCGAAGCGCTCGTGGCGGCCCGCGAACTAGGTGCGAGCGCGATCGGGCAGAGCGAGCTCGAAGCGGTCGAAGCGGCGCTGGCGAGAGCGGGCGCCTATCTGGAAAGCATTCAGGAAGCCGACGGCGGCGTGCGAAAGGGTGAAGGAGACGAACCCGACGTCGAATCCACGGCGCTCGGCGCGGTGGGACTAGCGCTGAGCGGACGCCGAGCGGCCGGCGAACGCGCGGCGCGGTGGACATCGCGCTATCAGGTGACTGCGGAATACGCGGGTGAAGGCAACCTCGGAGCGGGTGAACACACCCCGGCCGAAGACCTCATCGGCGCGTTCCTGCCAAGCGAAGCCCTGCTGCGAAACGCGCTTGCATCTGGCCTTACGCCCAGCCCCTTCGGCGTGTTCTACCAGGCGCAGCGCCCGACCATCGACGCGCTCGCGGCGCTTGTCATCGCCGGCCCCTACGGCCCCTACGACGCGAGCTTCGATCAGAAGTCGCTGTTCTATGAAAATCGCACGATCGGCTCACCAAGCGGGGCGTTGAGGGCGACACTGACCAATGACGACGTGCGTCCGATCACGATCGCCGAAGTCAGCCTCGCCGGCGCACAGGCTGGCGACTTCAGCATCCGTGGCGGCACCTGCGCTGGCAGGACGTTGGCACCGGGTGACAGCTGCGAAGTCTCGGTCAGCTTTGATCCAACGACGACCGGCGTGCGCGAAGCACTCATACACGCCACGGTGCAAGGCACCAGCCAGACGATCGAGCTGCTGCTCACCGGAACCGGCGTCGCCGCCACAGAACCGCCACCCAGCACCGAACCAGAACACCAAAGCGAACCAGAACATCACGCCGAACAACAATCGCTGCCGCCCGTACCCGGACCCCAGCCCTCGGGCCAAGGCGCCCACCAGGCGGTGCCCACCGGCTCGGTCGCCGCGTTCAAGAGCACACGGACGGTCGAGAGGGCCAGGATCGCCACGATCGCCGTCCTTCGATGTGCGCAGGACTCCCGTTGTACGGTCGATGCCCCGCGCAGGGTGCGCGTGCGGATCGCCGGCAGCAGCTATTGGGCGGCGGTGCTCGCGCCGCGCGGTCTCAGCGCCGGGCAGAAGGCGACGGTATCAGTGCGGCTGTCGCAGCGGGCCTACGCCGCGCTTGCCGGGCACACCGCCACGATTACGCTCACGGTCACACTCAGTGAACAGAGTGGCGCCAGGACGACGCGCACCGTCAAGGTCGTGATTGCCCACACGCGCTCCAGGGCCGCGAGAGCCAATCGTGCGGCCAGCGTGCACACGCCGAAGGGGCTCCTGCATGGCGCTCTGCTCGGACGGTAGGGCCAGGCGGCCCACATACTCGCGGGCGCTGCGCCCTGGGGCGTGGTGCCGGCTCGCGGCGTTCGTATGCGCGGCGGTGGTCTTCACGGTGTGGCCGGCTCGTCCCGCCCGCGCGGCAACGTCGCGCGATTCGCGCTTCCAGCCGAACCTGGAAGCTACGGTGCGCTACCTACAGGACGCCCAGCGCGAAGACGGCGGTTTTGCCGAACCGGGCAGCGAACCGGGCTCGGACTTCACCGCCTGGGTCGCGCTGGCGCTCGCCGCCGCCGGGATCAACCCGCGTGATCAGACGACCGCCAAGCAGCACTGGACGGGCGGGCAAAGCGCCTACAGCTACCTGGCCGAACACGCCCATGAAGCCTCGGTGACGCTCAGCTTCGAGCGCGAACTGCTGGTCGTGGACGCCACGGGCACCTCCCCGCAAGACTTCGGCGGCGTCAACTTGGTAAACGAAATCTTGAGTCGGCAACTCCCGCAGGGCAGCGAAGCGGGAGGCTTCCACGAAGAAGCCAGTGACACGGAAGCCACGATGAACGACACGATCTTCGCGATCATCGCGCTCAGCCCGATCCACGAACAGGCCGTACAAGCAGCCGTCGCCCGCGCGGCGCAGTGGCTGGAAAGCCAGCAGGACTGTGACGGTAGCTGGCACACGATCAGCCCGCGAGCAGTCAAGCCATGTGGCACAGAAAGGCGGCTGCTACCCGGAGAAGCATCCGGCGAAGTGGACATGACTGGCGCTGCTATCCAGGCGCTGAACGCCGCCGGACACCCCGACCCCAAAGGCCAGGAAAACGCGTTCGCGTTCCTGCACGAAAACCAGACAGCAAACGGCGGCTTCCGGGAGTTCCCCAGCGAAAAGGAACCGAACGTCGCCTCGACCGCATGGGTTATCCAAGCGATGTGGTCCGCCGGGATCAACCCCGAAACACTGATGACACACTCAGGGCTCGCGAGCGAAGAACCCCTTGGCTATCTCGCCTCGATGCAGCAGCCAGACGGCCACATCCGCTGGGAGGCAAGCCAGGAAGCGAATGGCATGTGGATGACCGGGTACGTCACCCCCGCGTTCACCGGCAATCCGCTGCCGATCCCCGCGCCACCCCCCGAAGAACTCCCGCCATCGCCCCCCGAAGAACATTCGACCAGCGGCGGCAATGGCGGGGTGTCAACCAACCCTGGCAGCGGGGTGATCGCCGGTGGCGGTGGCAACGGTGCACCCCTGTTCAGCCGCCCCCAACCGGGCAGCAAGGGCCATACTCCCGGCGGAGTGCGCCAGCTCACCAGCAAGCACAAGCAAGAAAAGACCGAGCACCGTCGTAACCCCGGTCCTCCACGCAAAACACCCGTCCTGACAGCCGTTACCGCCAGCGTCCACCACGCCGAGAAACACGACCCGGCTAGCCACAAAGGCACGGGCGGCGTCGCGCTTACCGGCACCAGCACAGGCGGCGGCGGGCACGGCAGCGGCCAAGACGTCAAAGGGATTCTGATCGGAGCGCCCACTGACGCCCTGGCACCCGGCGCTCCAGGCCTGCATGGCGCGGCGGCAGGAGAAAACCAGTCATCGTGGCTTGCGATCGGCATTGCCGCCGCGGCACTCGCTCTCGCGCTCCTGGGCGCGTTGGTGGAGCTGAGGCGTCCGCAGGTGATCATGTGAGCACGCTTGCAGCCACGGACGGTCTCGCGGAAGCGCTGGCACGGATCGCCTCCTCGCTGCGTGTCCCTGTCCTGATCCTTGCGCTGCTCGTGCTACTCGTCTGCGCTCTGGAGGCAGGACGCTTCGCGATCGAGCTGTGGTCTCGCGCACGCGCCGGACGCAGCGCGCTACGGAACCTCGCTCGCCAGGTCATCGCCAACCCCCAGCGGGCAGCCGCGCTCTCATCCAGCGCACCAAGCTCGTTCGCTGCAGACGCCCTGCTAGAGATAGCGCGAGCGATCACCGTCGGTGAACAGGCCGGCATCGAGCACGCGCTCGCCGACTACGAGCTTGCGGTCCAACGGCGCCTAGACCACACCCGCATCCTCGTCCGCGCTGGACCCGCACTCGGCCTGATGGGCACCCTGATCCCACTCGCACCAGGACTCGCCGCCCTCGGCCACGGCGAAGTGAACACACTCGCCACAGACCTGCGCACAGCATTCGCCGCGACCACGATCGGGCTCTTGGTCGGCACCGTCGCGTTCGCACTGACACTCACCCGCACCCGCATGTACACAGAAGACCTCACCGCACTGGAGCGAGCCACCGACGCAATTCAAGCGAAGACGTCACAGCCGACAGGAGCGCCGACCGAGCGTTTCGTCGCACCACCACTACCGGACGCCGGTCAATGAATCGCCGCACAGGACTTGGCCGCCACGGTCGCATCGAAGACGCCGCCGGAGACCCGCTTGACGGTCTGGTCAACCTATTCGACATCGGCATCGTCCTCGCCGTCGCGTTCCTGATCGCCGGGCTCGGTCTGACGCTCGACCAGCACACCCA
>DATHLT010000036.1:0-13758 GCA_035487855.1 Solirubrobacteraceae bacterium | reverse complement strand
CCGCTCGTCATCCTGCACCATCAAGGTGACCTCCTGACGCCGGGCCCGGCTGCGCACACAGCCTGAAAAAACCCAGCTCAGGAGGTCATTCTTCGCTCGCAACCGGACGGAAACCGCTCAGCCACACGGTGGATCGAGGCTAAGAGCCCGGGCCTTCGGAGTCAGCTCGTCCGCCGTTGGGAGGATGGCGCCTTGGCACGGAACTCCAGCTCCATCCGCCAAAGCACAGCGGCAAACTTTTCGAGAGCTTTGGGTTCGTAGTGGTTGCGGATCGTACCGGCGGTGACCGCTTTTTTGCCTGGCTTGAGGACCTTCCCGGCCACTATCCGACGTTCTTTAATCGACTTGCCAAGGTGCTCGGGATCTAGCGGCAGAACGGCGCGGAGCAGGCGCTTATGTTTGCCCTTGATGTCGTCGTGCTCGACCGCGACCTCCAAGACGCCTCTCAAAGCTTCGGCAACTGCTTCGTTGCATTCGGTTTCGTTGGCGTTTCCGTCTGGCTTCACTTCGCGGTCCTTGACGACGCCAAGCTCCAGCAAGATTCCGCCATTTTCGACGACGTTGTAGGGAAGCAGCCCGTCTGTTACGAGCTTCCCAAAGGCATCACGGATCGCTCCAATGCTCTCCTCGTCTGAGGACGGACCCTCCATGTCGGAATCCTAGCAACGATGAACGGCCCGAAGCCGGACACACCCGCCTGTCGCTGCACGAGGTTGCTACGAGCAGCACGAAGCTGCCCAACTTGGCAGATACCTGTCGTCAGCGACGGATAGCGGGACGCAGCAGAAGGCGACGGCGATAGGCGCGAGAATGCCCGTGATTGCAGGCATTCTCACCCCTGTGTTATCTCGGTGACCCTCTTGCGCCTACCGACGAGTCCGAGCAAGATGATGACATCTGTTACTTTCGTCGCCCCCAAGCTCGTAGAATGGCCTCAACACGCTCGCGAAAGCTCGGCGTGTCGGGAGCGCCCATAGATGCCCCGGTCGCAGTAGAGGAAACGGCAACGAGCTGCGCCGGACATGCTCCCGAGGGCCAGCGGTTTAGCCGCACGTACCCAGGACGCACGACCAGGCCCAGCAGGGCTGGCTTGTCGCGTGCGTCGAGGAGCGCGCTGTTCGGCAGGCAACCGAAGACCAAGGAGGAGATCCGCCAAGCATCGGAAGAACTCGCGCTCCTCGAACGCAAGCTCACGTTGCTCGAACGGATCGTGCGGTTTCCGCTGACCGTCCTGCTGGCGCTCGTGAGCGCGGTCAGCCCGTTGCTCGGTGCCCACTGGACGGTACCAGCGGGCTCAGCCGTGGCGACCGCTGCACTCTCGGCCCTCGGTGTGCACCTGCGCCGGGCTCGCTGACTACGCAGCCATTGACCTTATTCGTCATGCCGGCCCGGCCGTTCGCCGCACACGTCGAGCGAGACGCACGGTGTCGATTGCGGGTGCGCGGGCAGGAGCATATGCGTTTAGCCTCCATGCCTCACGGCAAATGTAGACACCTAGTCGTGGGCGCTGCCAGCTGAACGGCCGCGCGCCTTTCGCTCGTCGGCCAAAATGACCTTTGCCAGATCCTGGATGGCGTGTGGCTCGTAGAGCATGCGGATGCTACCTCCAGAGACTCGTTCATCCGTACGGAGATGACGCCCGGCCTCCTTGCGCCGTACGCTCGACGACTCCTGGCGCCATGATTTCGCTTTCCATCGCTTCTCCCCAAGACCGAGGACGACTTCCAGGAGGACTCGGCTCTCCGGTGACTTGACTCGCTGGACCGCGTCCTCCAGATACTCATGGACAGCACGCGCCAGCTCCTGCTCGCTTGCATCCACATCCACTTTTCTACGCACACTACGCAGGCGCATAAGGGTTGGCCCTGATTGCAGAATGTATTTCCTCCTAGCCGCGTGCAAAGCCACATGACGGATGGCGTCCTGAAGGGCTTCTAGAGTGGGCGGGTCCTTGACCTCGTAACGCTTGGTTTCATGGACTTCTTTATCAGGCGGCGGTATCCGCGGCTCTTTAGGCGATTTTCCTGGTTTAGGCGATTTGCCCGGTGGAGTGTCGGGGCCTTTGGGGCCGGGAGGCGTGTTCGTCATCGTCTCTCGGCTGTGCTGCCTTCGCTAAACCCGAAGTGCAATTGAGACCAGAAGCTCTATGCCTGACGCAATCAGCGACCAGCGAGCAGCAGCAGCAACCTTGTTGTAGCTAAGCGCCCTCGCCTTATTGCTCGCTGCTCGCCTCTGTGCCACCTCACTCAGCTCCCGGACAAGCCGCGCCGCAACGTAGCCTCGCGCGTCTGCCTGGTTGCACCAGTCAACAATGGCCTTGGGGCTGATGTCGTCCTCATCTCGAAGGTTCTCGGCACTAGTCAAATACCGCATCACCACGATCAGGATGCAGCAGGCTATAGCAGCGAGCCCTCCGATGACACCGCGCTGGATCGTGTGTAGATGGCTCTGAGCAAAGCCGCCGAACGCCACGGTCTGCACGATTGCAAAAACACTGAGGCCAGCGCAAACGCTTGCCTCTGCTTTCCGTCAAGGCGCTCCGAAATGCGGAACTCCTCGTCTAGCCTGGCGCCCAGGACAGCAATACCTCGATCGAGGTCGGCATCGAACCCATCGCCAGCTCCACTTGTCTCGGCCGGCTTAGTGGGGGCCGGCTCCTCACCCCGACCCGGCGATCGACCACGACGGGGATCAGGCGTGGCGGCCACGGGTCTAGCGAGTCTATCTACGAATCAGCGCTGCCGGCACCCCTCGTCACGCCCCGCGCAGCACAGTGCTTGGGCGCGGAGCGGGTCGCTGCCCCGTCTCAGGTGCGTACCGGACGACCGCGACGAGGGTTGGCATGCGCCCACAGCACCGCGACCGAATACGCCTCCTCCGGAACGTGCGGGTAGTCCTCACGCAGTACCTCGGGCTTCTCGCCCATCTCGATCAGGCTCGCGATCGTTCGTACGGGCACGCGGGTCCCCGTGATAACTGGCTCGCCTCCCATCACGGCCGGATTGCGCTCCACACAGCGGTCCCGCAAACGCGCGTAGGACTCGGCACGCTCGATCGTCTGCGCGACATCCTCAGTCATCGCCACGCGCAGCGCCTCAGACAGCTCAAGCTCGGATCCGACGGCCTGCGGCTGCGCTCCCGCCAGCCACCTGCGAAGGCTCCCATTCGCCTTGGTCGGAAGCGCGACATCGATCTGGCGCAGCAAAACGAGCAGCAGTGACCGTTCCAGCGCGACTCACCGAGATGCCTACGCAGCGGGACATCGAGGTGTCGCTCGCTCGTCTTTGCACACATGCGCTTAGGACCTACTGGATCCTCGAACCCGAGGGGTGGGACTTGCTGGGACTGGACTGCGTCCGAGAGCATTTGGTGGACGACGCCGATGAGACCGAATATGCAAACGCTCTACGGAGGTATCTAGAAACCGCTGTGCAGCGAGTCGCATCGCCGGCGTACCGCACGATCCTCGAAGTCGTGCTCGGACTCGGCCAGGGCCAGTGGAAATCTAAGGAGTGGCGACACAAGAAGGCCTCCGAGCGCCGCGCAGAGGCCGGGCGCCTTTTCGAGCAGAAGAGGGCGTTGTGAAGGCCGACACGATCCGCCAGCATCATGAGCCCCGCGCCATCCGCGCGTTGGCCGACATTGTCCTCAACGACGAGATACAGGCCCGCAGCAAGTCGCCAGATGGCGAGCGCGTAACAAGCGCTGCCGCGGCATGGCCAGAAACCTGCTGAAGGCCTGGCCAGCGTTATGGAGCTTCGCCACACACGACGGCGTCACACCGACCAACAACCACGCCGAGCGCGGACTCAGAAGCGCAGTCATCTACCACAAGCTCTCCCTCGGCACCCAATCCCGGCAAGGAGAACGACGCATCGAGCGCCTCCTCTCCGCACACACCACCAGCCGCCTAAAACACCACTCGCTACTCCCCTACCTCACCGACACGCTCACCGCCCACGCCCACAGCGAACCAGCACCACTACTGGCATAAGCCACCAACTGAACGCTTACCAAAACCTGCCAATTAGCAGGCAGTTCTGAAATGGGCGAAACTGCTCGGCGCGCAAACCACGCGCTGCTGGTTGCGCCGGCTGTCTGCGTGTCGTGAGCGTCGCCGCGTTTCGTCCCAAGGCGATCGTATGGTGGCGGTGTGCCACGAATCAGCGCCTTCTACGGCATCACGATCTGGATGTATTGGAACGAGGGTGCTCATGCACGCCCGCATTTCCACGCCCGCTACGCCGGACAGGCCGCGTCCGTGGACTTCGCCGGAGCCGTGATCGCGGGCTCACTGCCGCCGCGGGCGCTTGCGCTGGTCGCCGAGTGGGCGACCATACACGAGGGCGAGCTGGCCGCGAACTGGAAGCGCGCCCGAGACGAAGAGCCACTGGAGCCGATCGGGGCGCTGGCGTAAGATGGTTTGCATGGAGCAGCTGTACGACGTAGTCGGGGTTGAGGTCAGCGGCGAGTACCGGCTCCGCCTGACCTTCGATGACGGGACGGTCGGCGAGATTGATTTCGCGAGACGCGAGTGGCGAGGGGTGTTCGAGCCGCTGCGGGACCCGGAATATTTTGCGCGAGTGACGGTTGATGCCGATGCGGGCACCGTCACGTGGCCGAACGGAGCCGACATGGCGCCAGAGCCCCTATACGAGCAGGTCCGCCAGGACACGTCTCGCACCGCTGGCACCCCTCACTGACCGACCGCGTCGGCCGTTATAGCGTGAGGGTGCCATTGAGAGGCACTTGCACCATCAATGGTTTGTTTGCCGACCAGAAAAATGGGCGAAACTTGGCTGTGCGCAAACCATGCGCTGATGGCGGCCCCCGCAGTTAGAGTCGTGTGACGTGTCCCGGCGGCGGCTTATGCATTGAGCGCGCAGTTCTGAGGCCAGTCCTCCAGATTAGGCGCAGGTGCTAGGTCTTTCATCAGGCGGTGAATGATCTCTTCGCCGTATGTCCAGAGGGCGGCCGAATAGCGGCGATACTCGGCGCGGGTAATCCGCACAAGATCGCCATCGGCGTATCGCAGAGTGGGGGCTTGGGTCAGTGCGCGCGAGTCGACGCGTCCGGCGCGGTGCGCGAGGACATGGCGGAGGGCGACGACCTCGGTTAGCGCCTGATCGAGGTCGGGAGGGACTGGCCGCTTGGGCGGCGCCTGCAGGGCGACGTGGGATAGAACGTCCTCCCAACGCTTTGCTCCCGTGCCTCGCGGGTACGGGTCGAAGCTTCCAGCTCGCTCGGCCAGTAGGTCACGTGTTGCCTGCTCGACGGCTTCGAGGGCGGCCTCGTCGAGCTTCGCTGCCGCCTGGGGCTCCTGCTTGCGCGCCGCCTCCATCATCGCGTGCGCTTGATAGGCGATAAACATGTCACGCGCGCGCGGAGCTAGCTCCTCAACGAGTGCGTCCACTGCTCCCACCATCGAGATCAGGGTCATCGCGTTGTGCTCGACAAGCTGGTTTTCCCTCTCAGCACGAGCCATATCGGCGCGCTCGCGCGCGGCATTGACGGCGCCGACAGTTTGGGGGTCGTCTTGATTCGTTCGGCCTTCGGCTTGGAGCCGGCGCCTTTCGTGGACCTCTGAGTCGATCAGCTCTTGTACCCCCCAGTCGGCGAGTTTCCGTGTGCGCTCGGCGGCTTCCATCGCAGCCCACCAATCCGCCACAACGGCGTCGCGGCCATGCGCGAGTCGGGGATCTCGTCGCGCAGCAGCAAGTTCGCGATCCGCGAGGCTGTCGGGCGGATTTCTTGGAGCATCCATGATGCATTGCAGCTTCTCAGCTCCTGTGCCTTTCGGGCGACCGGGGACCACGGGAGGTGGTGCACCTACCCAGAAACGGCAATGAGCCGATCTCTTGCCAACACAGCCACCGGCACGCACGAGCGCTTGCAGAAACAGCGACGGAGCGGGCGAGTCTTTAGAGTTTCATCGATCGGAAGTACTCGCTATGGCAGACAAAGACAAACCGCTCTGGACCAGGGAGGATCACACCGCTGCCAAGCACGAAGTGCTTCGGGCGTATCTCGACGCCTGGATCCCGATCATGGGATATGCCGCTCTCAAGTTCGAGAGCGAGCCTCGACTGCTTCTTGTCGATGGGTTTGCTGGGCCGGGGCGATACGCAGGCGGTGAGCCGGGTTCGCCCCTCATCATGATTGACGCGATCGTGAACCACAGTGCCTTTCCCCAGCTCGAAGGCGTCAACTTCCTTCTGTATTTTATCGAGCACGACAAGGCCAGGATCGAGCATCTCGAACACGAGGTTGAGCAGCTGCAGCTTCCCGACAACGTGCATGTCGGTATCGAGCACGGAGAGTTCGAGGATACGTTTGGCGAACTCGTGAGCGTAGAGGACGGCAAGGTGCTCGTGCCCACGTTCGCGTTCATTGATCCTTTCGGCTACACGCAGGCGAAAATGTCCCTGACGGGGAAGCTTCTTGAGTTTCCCCGGAGCGAGGCGCTCTTCTTCTTGCCCCTTACGGACATCTGCCGATTCCTCAGCAAGGCGGACCAGGCCAGCGGTCTGGATGCCCTATTCGGCACCTCAAGATGGCGTGAGGCGATCCCTATGGAAGGACGAGCCCGAAATGACTTCCTCGTGGACCTCTTCGAGGAGCAGCTCCGCGCCCAGGGCCAGGTCGCCCATGTCCGATCATTTGAGATGCGCACAGCGAAGGGACGCGACAATCGGCTCGTGTTTGCGACAGGGCACGATCGGGGCCTCGACGCGATGAAGAACGCTATGTGGGCTGTAGATCCTGTAGAGGGCCGTCGATTCGTGGCTAGGACGGAGTCTGGCCAGGAGGTGCTTTTCACGCCGGACGAGGATCTCGACACAAGGCCTCTACTCAACCAGCTCCGAGCCGAGTTCGGCCATGAATGGTTCACAATCGAGCAAGCTCAACGCGTAACGCTCCTCTCGCCATACAAGGCAAGCCATCTGAAGAAGCGGACCCTAAAGTGGGCAGAGCAGGAGCTGGAGGAGCTCGAGGTGGACCGGTCAGGCGGTCAGCCGAAGGGCACGTTCAGCGCCGGCACGCGGATGCGATTTCGGTAGCTCATCCCAGGTCCGACCGTCGAGTTCGCGGCCGTTCGCCTTCGAGGTCTGCCCACCCCACTGCTTGAAGAAGAACGCCGTCCGCGCGTCGTGAGCTGAGTGGCGAAGATCCCTCACCCAGTCCCCATCCATCCTGCGGTGCCGGTTTCCGCTCTCGCCCCCGACTATCAGCCAGTCGATCGACGTCAGATCGAGGGCTGCCGCAATCGGCCCGAGGAGCGGCTCGGCGCTCACGAATCTGATCGCGGCCGGAGTCTCTCGCAACAGGTCCGCGCGGAAGACGAAGCGGCGATTCTCGATGGAGGTTCCTAGCCAGACGTTAGGTAGCGGCCATTGTGCAATAGCTGGTGATCCGAGTTCCGCGATGGCTCCCTCTACCTCGGCCTGCCAGGTTTCCTGAGAAAGAAGCGCGGCCATGCGCTCGGGTCGCTTTGTGAGGACTTGAAATACGTGACGGTCGGCGACCGCCATCACGGCGAACACCTTCGCGATATACGCGTCCGGAACAGCGTCGTGGAAGAGGTCGCTCATGCTGTTAACGAACACCATGCGGGACAGGCCCCATCGCAGCGGCTGCTCAAGACGCTCTGGTCTCAGGAGGACATTCTGGCCCGCATTGCCCGGCGTCCACGGTAGGCCAGGCACCTTCCAAGTGTTCGCGAACCTCATTGTGAGGGCCTCCGCATAGCAATGGGCGCACCCAGGACTGACCTTCGAGCATCCGATCACCGGATTCCAGGTCGCGTCTGTCCACTCGATTTTGCTCTTGTCGGCCACGACCAAAGAGACTATCGATCCGTCTCGACACGACGGATCGCCTGCGTGGACCGCCCCGCGAACCCGCGTTGCCCCGACCCTCTAGGCGCCGATAGACGCACCTTGCCGCACGCGCGAGCCGTACGCGGCATGATGCCGGGTGCGGTGGTTGATTCAGCACTTCCGAACATAGCGTTCTACTACCCCGGTCCGATGTGGCGCGCCTCGGACTATCTCAAGAACCTGCTCCTGTTCTTTGACGGGATTGCGCTGCTGGTTCCCGAGTACATGAGGGATCGGCCGTATGAAATGGATCCTTCCTTGGTCGCAGGGCTTCAAGAGCACGACCTACTCCATATTCTTGAGCCAGAGAGCCTCATGGATCGTGAGGCGGCAGAAGCGTTGGCGACGTCACTGGGCGACGTGATCGCGAGCGGAGCACTCGACGACCTCCCCAATACTGATCGCGTGTATGAGGAGCTGTCGATGTCCCGCATGGGATGGGTGGCTGATGCGGGTCTCGCCGGGATGCTTATAGAGGAGCTGGAGGCCCGCTCTTTGGCTCGACCAAGCCAGGACGGCGTGAGTATCCCCATGCATCCGTTTGTGCGGAACCTAGTGCTGGTCCTTCTCGCCCAGCTGCTCAGGCCGGCTGGGCGTCGTGCTGGCTTTGACTTGTGTCCAGCGACCGACCGCCCGAGCCTGCACACCGGCCTGACTGAGCTACTGCAATTGCCGGCCTTGGCGACGGAAGCGCACGTAGTCGATCTCGACCTCCAAGTCGTGGGCGTCAATCTCGCCTCTGTTCCATTGGATGAAGTGTTGGAGTTTCGGTCTGAGCATGCGAGTAGCTACGGCGCTTACACGCGTGACATACGAAAGTTGATGCGCGAGCTGGCATCCATCCCAGCACAGGAGCGTGACGGTGCGCTTGACGACCGCGCAGCAGAGATCGCCGAGCGAGCACGCCGGCTGCAGGATGCGTCACGTCGGTGGTGGAAGCGGCCAGCGGGCGTCGTACTCGGCCTTGCCGGCGCCGCCTGGACTGCAACTACAGGCGACATCCTCGGCGGTCTCCTTGCGGGTGGCGCCGGGGGCCTGGCGGCACTG
Organism: Solirubrobacteraceae bacterium; assembly: GCA_035487855.1. Lineage (GTDB taxonomy): Bacteria > Actinomycetota > Thermoleophilia > Solirubrobacterales > Solirubrobacteraceae > Palsa-744. The sequence continues at coordinate 4,831 of DATHLT010000036.1, read as the reverse complement.
CCAGACGGCTCAGCCGACGCCGAAGCATTCTCCTATCTATTTCAGACGACTGAGCTGTTCTACTAACGGCTTCCGCTAGGGAGCGCACGGATATTTGGAGGGTTGTGGAGCTGCATGTGGGTGTGCTGGAACGCGATCTCTCGCAACCAGGCTGACGCGAGCATGACGGCTTCCAGCATGTCGGCGGGTCCAAATGAGTTCAGATGCCCGTGAGCTGTGGCGTGCCGGTTGAAGCCAGGAAGACCCTCGCTTGTTTTGGCGAATACTCGTGCTGTCGCGCCGAATAGGACCGCCTCGCGCAGCATGAATAGACGCAGCTCCGCGTCGCTACATGTCTGCTCGAACTGCCTGCGCGCGGCCCCTTGGCTATCGAATCCGAGCATCTCGTGAATGACCGCGCTTAGCATTGATCCAGCGAGGGCTTGGGCTGCCTCGTCATGTCCCTCGCGGGCTGCAACAACAGCCTTCAGCGCCAGCCGGCATATCTCGGCATGTACCCGGCTTTCCAGCTTGGAGGATGCGATGATCGCGGCTTCGCAGTCATCGAGGATCTCGCCTCGTCGAGCGACAAGCAATAGGCGACGCTGCTCGCGATCGGCAGACTTGAGCAGCTCACGAACGGTTGCCGCTCGTGGCACCCACACTAGGCACATTTGATCCGCAATGGCGATCTGATGAAGACGCATAAGTTCCGGCGTCTGGAGCTTCTGCCAGTTCTCGGGGCGGGTGGCGGCCACACCAACGAACGTAAGTGTCTGCAGGGCCTCAAGGATTGCGTCTTCGTTTTCTGTGTACCACGTACCCAAACGGGCAGAAGCGGCCGAGGCGGCCTCTGCGATTGGGCGCAACGGGGCGAAGATCGCATCAAGAAACTCCTCCAGTGGCCGCGGTCGGCGGCTCGGAGTGGGCAGGGGCTCAATCTCGGACACGCCCTCATCGTCGCACGCGCTGCCAACACAGCGCGGTTCTCCTTCCGACCTTGAGATCCGGCGCGGGTTCTGCTTTGCTCTGAGCGCGAATCGACAATTGAAGCGGCCGGACGGGTGTTTGAGCCACCCGCCCGACCTTTAGCACCGAAGGGCGTGCCTTCGATGCCACGGAAACCGTAGCTGTCTGCGGCTGGCGGGTCGTGCTCGCGTGTGCGCTCCTCGGGATACCCGAAAGGAGCCAGCGAGGTGTCCAGCGGTAAAGACGGAGGCAAGCGGGGAGCCGGCGTGCGGTCCTCACGAGTGCAAGGTGATCGTGGCGGCGAGTTGAGCCGGTTTGAGCCGGTATCCGATGAGCTGGTGCTCGCGGCCGTGGAGCGTGCGGAACGTCATCGTGGGCGGGAGGGCGAGGGCGTGATGATGGGCGACATCGCGGAGCATTTGGGGTTCGTTCATGGCTCGTGGACGACGCGGCGGCTGCGTCCGCAGATCGATGCGTTCATCGCCGCTGGCCTGCTCGTGCGTTCGCGGCGGCACGGGGTCGTGGTGTGGGGTTTGACGAGCAGCAGTCGCAGAAGTGTGGAGCGTGCCGGCAAGTCGGTGGGGTTGCCGGAGTCTCCGCAGCATCGCGTGTGGCGGCACGCTCAGGCGCTTGCTGCTGAGAGGATCGATGGGCTCTGGGAGCAGGTGCGTGTCGTGCTGGAGGAGGCGACCGGTGCCCTCAACGCTAGTGGGGTCCGTTCGGATGGGTGGTTCGCACTGGCTGAGCGTTTGCAGTCCGCGTGCTGGCAGCTCGGGTCGGCGACGTACTGCCTGTCGGAGTGGGCCGAGCCCGACGACGCCCGTGCGGACGTTGACGACCGCCGAGAGCCGGGTGATGAGGATGTCGATCCTGATGCGTTGGGCGGGGTGTGTTATCGGCGTAGTGGGCGGCGCAACGTGTGGAAGTGGGCCGACGCCTGACACCCCGAGGTGCCGTGAGGCCGCTCCGCGTACGTGTAGCGCGCTGCTGTTGCTGTGGTGTGCTGCCGTGGTGTCTGCTGACACGTGGCTGACACAACATAAAAATTGGTGTCGGGCTGTAACCAAACGCCCCGAAATCGGCCTTTGTCCATTAGAGCCCATTGATCGGGCGCGGGCCGGTGGTCTGGCGTCCGTTGGGTTCTGGCTTGGCGGCATGTTTGCCGTCGTAAGGGTCACTCACCGACACCAGAAAATATGGACGATTACATTCGTGCCGCTCGCCCTCGCGTGCAGCGGCTTTCACGTGAGCTGGAACTTGAAGCGATCCGGCTGCTCGCCGAATTGCTTGCTGATGCTGCGAAAGAGCGCCGTGGCGTTTTGCCCGGCGGATTCAAGCGCGAATTGCGCGCGCCTATGCCCAGCGCCACGCCTATCGCCGGCACACCGGATTTCCCGCATGGGACTGCAAAGCGCCAGGGCTCTCGGCAGGCGACAAAGGGAGGTAAGTAGATGCCCAGCGTGATGTCTACGCGACCGGCGCGTGTAGGGAGCGCGTTCGCTTGGGAGGTAGCGAAGCACACGACGGAGCGTGACCGGGAGATCGCATGGTTGTTGTATCGCCAGAAGATCTTGACGACCGATCAGCTGCGGCTGTTGTTCTTTGGTTCCTTGCGTCGTTGCCAGGATCGTCTGCTGTGGCTGTATCGCCGTCGAGTGATCGACCGGTTCTATCCGGCAGGGCCGTTCTCGCTGGGTAAGTCACAAGCGCACTGGCTGCTCGATGAGGTCGGAGCGCATCTCGTCGCTGCTCGTATCGGCCGTGACCGGCGTGGTCTTGGCTGGGATCGTCAGCAGGACTTCCACGAGCACGCGCAGCTCTCTCACCGGCTGGAGTGCAACAGGTTCGTATGCAGCATCATCGCCGCGACCCTCGACCGGGCAGACGTGTGGGTCGCCGCGTGGGAGCCGGGGTGGGGTGCGATCAAGCCGTACTGGTCGCACCCGGCATACGAGATGGCGCGACCGGATGCCAGCCTCACGCTGAACACACCTTTCGGGCTCGTGGTCATGGCGGTGGAGTGGGATCGCGCGACCGAGCCGATGGCGACACTCGCCGGGAAGATCAGCCGCTACGCCACGACGCTTGAGCAAGCCCGAGGCCTGCGCTGGCACAACGTCTGCTTCGTCGTCCCGGGCGAGCGCCGCGCACAACGCCTGGTCCAAGAGGGCAGGCAGGACGCGTGGCACGTGCCGAGCGCGCGCTTCTGGGTCACCACCATGAACCAGCTCCAAGCGTGCGGGCCGCTCGACGAGATCTGGCGCTGCCTCGATGAAGAGGCCCGGCCCTTCGGCATGGCTGACTTCGAGACGCTGGACGGCGCCGAGGTCACACCGCGTGAGCGGGCGCTCGGGCGGCGCTGGCAGGTGCCGATGCCCGAGCGCTGGGCGGCGCTCTCCCCGCTCCGGACACCCGGCCGGCCGCAGGACACGCCGACTGCGGTAGCGGCGGAGGATGACGAGCTGGCCCGCGAATGGGAGCAGCGCCGCGCCCAGGAACGCACCGAAGCCGAACACGAGAGACAGCCCCGAACAGTCGATCGCCCTTGGGTGGGTGAGGGCTTGAGATCCGGCGCGGGTTCTGGTCTCCTCGACCCCCAGCAAGACCACGAGCAGGAGGAGTTTTGGCGATGACACGCGTATGTCTCTACACCCGTATCTCGACCGACGAGGAGAACCAGCCGACCTCCTTGGCTTCCCAGCACGAACGGCTGGAGGCGTTCTGCAAGGTGCAGGAGGACTGGCGGATCATCGCCCACCACGAAGACCGCGCCACGGGCACCAAGCTCGACCGGCCAGGCCTCCAAGCAGCGCTCGACCTCGCGCGTCAAGGCAGGATCGACCAGCTCCTCGTCTATCGCATCGACAGGCTCAGCCGCAAGGTTCGCCAGCTCGCGAGCATCGCCGAGGAGCTAGACACCCTCAACGTCATACTGCGCTCGGCGACCGAGCCCTTCGACACCGGCTCAGCAGCCGGCCGGATGATGCTGCAGATGCTCGGGGTGTTTGCCGAGTTCGAGCACGCCACCATCGTCGACCGCGTCACCAGCGGCATCGAGCGACGCGCACGGGAAGGCCGCTGGCCCAACGGGCGCATCCCATTCGGATACGCACGCAACGAGGCCAAGGAGCTGATCCCCGACGAACGCACTGCGCCCGTCATCCGGCGTGCGTTCACCTGGTACGCGGCCGGCCGTATGGGTGCCGCCGCCATCGCTCGACGGCTTGATGATGAGCACGCTCCTGCGCCACCGCGTGGATGGCAGCCAGCGGTCGTGCTGTGGATACTCGCCAACGAGGCATACGTCGGAAAGGTTCACTGGCGCGAGCAAACGTTCCCCGGCCTGCACGAGCCACTGATCGACCAGGACACCTTCGACCGGGTGCAAGCGCTGTTGAAAGAGCGCGGCGGGGACTGGACACACCGAGCGTCACGCGCGGAGTTCCTGCTCAGTGGCCTGCTGCGCTGCGGACGCTGCCGCCGCGCATACGTCGGAATGTCCGCCAAAGGCAACGGCGGCACCTACCACTACTACGCCTGCTCCGGCCGCCAAAAGCTCGGCCCCAAAGGCTGCGACGGCGAGAGGCTATCCAAGGACAAGCTAGAGACCGCGATACTCGATCAGCTCACCAGCCTCTACCGACACGGCGGCCTCATCCGCGACGCCATCCAGCAGGCAGCCGCGAGCAACGAAACCGACCGGGACGCGCTCGCCGAACAGCGCGCGTCGCTCGCCAAGGAGATCAGTCGTGTCGAACGCTCGATCGAGCGCTACCAAGACGCCTTCGAGGCCGGCAACCTCAACCCCGCACGCTTCACCGAGCGCCTATCCAACCTCGACACGCGGCTCGACAGCCTGCGCGGCCAAGACCAAGCACTCGCC
>DATHLT010000035.1:0-18413 GCA_035487855.1 Solirubrobacteraceae bacterium | reverse complement strand
TGTGCAGCTGATCGAGAATCGGGGTGAGCGGGTAGAGATGGCTGCGCCCCGGGGAGGTGTAGGCGAGGATGCGGGCCATCACGATGCCTGCGCGATCGGAGTGAGCAGCTCCACCATCGCGAGTTCCGTTTGACGGCGGCTGAGCCCAGCGTCGCGGCGCAGGAGCTTCCACGTATACACGTCGCACACGGCCACCAGTTGGGCCAGCCGGCGCTTTCGCTCGGTCGCGGGCAGGCTTGCGAGCGCCGGCGCGAACACGCGTGCGCACCACTCGCGGTGAAGTGCGCGGCCGCGGTCGAGGATCACCGCTGTGCTCGGCATGCGGTGCTCCTCGGCGAGTACCGCGAGCATGCGCTCGCCGGTGGTCTCGTAACTGGCGAGCAGGACCTGCACTGCGCCAGGCACGTCTCCGACGGGTGCTTCGCCGCGTTCGCGACGAACCCGCTCGGTCTCACGATCCACCGCGGCGGTGAATAGCCCCTGCTTGCCGCCAAAGCGACGGATCACGGTCTGCACTGTAACCCCGGCGCGGCGAGCGACCTCGTCGAGTGAAAGCTCATCGCCGTTGTTCTCCCAGTAGACCTCGACTGCCGCATCGAGAATGCGCTCCCCGGTGGCGGCGGCGGATTGTGCGCGTGCCTGCATCCGGTAGGGGCGCGACGGCGGGAGCTTCTTATTCATGTCAGTCAGACTAACATTAAAGCGGTTCCGGTCCTGTTTCTTCGGCCGCGGGCCGGTGCGCTTCATAGACCTTCAGTGCCTCGCGTTCTTCATATGCGAAGTACTCCGCGAGACCCTGGTGGCGCGCGAGTTGCAGCGACCCGGGCAACGGTGCCCGCAGCTCGTTGGGGATGGCCACGTTTTCGAGCGTCTGCCACAGCTGTTCTTCCAGCGGGGCGCCCGGCTGTCCTTGGCTTGAGAGCTCCATACGCCCCGGTTCGGTGGAGTAGTCGTAGAACTCGTATTCCTGCCCGGCGGTTTCCACCTCGGTGGTGTTGGGGTGCCAGTTGGAGTACAGCGTCAGCTTCCCTGTGGCGCTGCGCAGCGAGACGACGTGGCGTGGTGCGTCGGCGGCGTAGGCTTCGGCAGCAAACTCGGTGACGTTCTCATCGGTTGCGTGCAACACCCATTCGCGCCCCGGTGCCTGCGGGTTGGCGCAGATCTTTGCGAGGTCGAGCCGATTCGCTAGGTGTGCGTATTCAGGCTCTTGGCGCCATCGTGAGGAGCCTGAGGCAATCGTCAGCATTAGCGCTGCTACATCAGCGCTGGAGGTCAGCTGGGTGCGTGGCTGTTCTGGGGTACTGGTGATGATGCCGCGTGGGTCGTATACCTCCAGCGGCACACGGATCGCCTCCTCGTAGGCGGAGGCGCCCTTGCCGCGCAGGCCGTGCGAGCCGCCGTACTCGCCGTGGTCGGAGGTAAAGATCACGACTGTGTTGGCAGCCAGTTCCGGTCGGCTCTGGAGCGCTGCCAGGACCCTGCCGATCTGCGCATCCACGTAGCTCTGCAGCAGCAGGTAGGTGTCCATCATGCCCGTCCACCATCTCAAGGCGTCCGGCCCGGTGAAGGGCACCGCACCAAACGATTTGGCGGCGGTGTCCTGAAGCGAGCGCTGCAGCTGAGGCTTGCCCTTTTCGACCAGCTGTTCGGGGGTCTCGTAGTTGGGGGGGAAAGCGCTCGCCAATCGCGGTGGGTTTGCCTCGGCTTCCACGCGTTCGGTGAAACGGTGCCACCAGGCGATGTCGTGCGGGTTGACGAACGAGACCGTGGTCGCCCATGGGGTTTTGCTCCCCTGTCCTGAGAGCCACTCGATGAACTGTTCGGTGATCGTGGGATCCATCAGCGTGCCCTGGCCGGGGGCGCCGTTGGGCGAGGGATAGGTGCCACCTGAGAAGCCATAGGGTGCGAGCGACGCATACGGGTTGGGGTTCAGGTGCCACTTGCCGTAGTAGGAGGTCTCATAGCCGAGCTTGCGCAGCAGCGTTCCCCATGTCGGGAAGCGCGGGTCCAGCCACCCCGCGCCGGTGATCATCACGCCCGTCTGGTGGGTGTGGAGCCCCGTCAGCAGCACGCTTCTGGCAGGAGAGCAATCGTTGGCGGCGGTGTAGTGGCGTTCGAAGCTGACCGAGCGCTGGCGCAGCGCAGCGAGATTGGGCATCACAGAGGCAGCTGGGGCAGAGGCTGGCATCCACACGGGCGTGCGCAGCTGGTCGACGATGATCGTGAGGATGTTGGGAGCGTCGGGGCGTGGCGTGGCGCCGACCGCCCGGTGGCGCTTGTGTCGGTGCTTTGCGCGAGCGGGTGGGTGATGGTTGCGCAGGCCGAGAGCCCAGGCGCCGGCGAGCGCCCCTTGCCCGAGGAACGTGCGCCGGTTCCAGCGGTGCTCTGCTCGCGGCTCCTCAGGTGGGTGATCGGCGGGGGAGTCGGTCATTACAGCCCGAACAGCGTAGGGGGACTAACGATGCGCTGCGCCGCCACGGCTGTCTGCACCCGATCGTGCACGGTGGAAGCCTGCCGGCATGGTGCTCCTGGGTCGGCGCCACCGGCTTACGGCGCCTGCACGTCGGGGAAGTGCTCAGCGCAATGTTCGCGCATCACCTGGCGAACCCAAGCGCGCTCCTCGGCCGAGGCAACGCGAAACCGTGCGAGCAGCTCGCGCTGGCGCTCGATCGGCGCATCGGCGATCACCCAGCGCACCGCAAGGCGCTCGAACAGGAGCTCGGCGGCGCGTTGCCACGCATCCTCCTGGGTGCTAGCCGCCCCGCCGGCCATCCCCGAGAGCGCATCGGCATAGTCCCGCCGGGAGCCGGCTGTGAGCGAGCCGCGCAGCGTGAGCACGTTGCCGGACGGGTCGGTGTAGTCGCTGGTGGGCGCTGAGAGCTTGTCGTGGCGGCGGCTGCGCTTGCCCACGCTGATCAGACTCAGGTCACTAGCCGGCGTCGGCAACGCGTTCGAGCTTGCTGCGCACGTCGCCTGTGACGGGCTTGGCGTGGCCGGGCCAGGCGGCGGCGGGCTCGAGCGCGGCGAGCTTGCGGATGCTCGCGCGCGCCTGCTCGGTGTCAAAGTTGTAGATCGACATGGGTACGCGTGGCTCGCTGTCGCGGCCCCAGATGTCGAGCGTGTAGAAACAGTCGGTGCTGAGCGCGAGACGGTCGGACTCGCGCCATAGGCCAATCAGCCCGGGGGCATGGCCGGGGAGATGGATGACCTTGAAGCCGGCGATCTCATCGCCCTCCTGGACGGTGGCAGAGATCTTCACGGGCCCGCCGTCCCATGCGTAGCGGTGCAGCAGCCGATGGATTTGGCGGTGCCCGGGGGGTAGCCCGGCGAGCCCGGCAGGCCAGTAGCGAAAGCCGCCGCTACCTTCGGCGTCCTGCACCTCATCGGGGTGACAGAGGACGGGCACGCCGAGTGCGGGGGCGACGCCGCGATGGTCGGTATGGCCGTGGCCGAGCACCACGCGGTGGATGCCGCCGAGCTTGGCGCCGGCGCTCGCGACCGCGCGGGTCATCGTGCGCGCGCCCGCATCGAACAGCGTCACGCCGCCTTCGTCCTCGAGCAGGTACACGTTGCAGCGCGCCGGCTGACCCTGCACGACCCACACGCCCTGGGCCACCAGCTCGGCCTCGCCGGCGCTGAGACGGGCGCTGAGGCGAGTCTTGACGTTGAACGCGCCGGTCATGCGCGCTTCGGTGCTCGACCCCTGCGCCGGCATCAGCCCGATCTGGCGGGCGAAGGTCATCGAGTCGGTGAACGCGTCGTTGCTCTGGATCAGCCCGTCGCGTACGCGCAACAGGTCGAAGCCTTCGAGCTCGACGCGGCTGCCGGTCGGGGCCACGCCGCCGAAGCTCCCAGGCCCGGCGAATGTGCCTGTGAGACGCCAATGCACGCCGCAGCGGTCGGCCTCGGCGGTGGTGGAGACGACCTGCATGTCGAGGTCGGGGACCGCTGCGATCAGCTCGCCGATGAACGCACGCACGCCGTCGGGCGCGTGTGCGTCGATCTGGCCGCGAACGTTCTCGCGACCGCCGTCGGCCCACAGCGAGACTGCCTCGTCGAGGTTACGAGCGTCGATCGCTGCGAAGTAGCGCCGTGCGAGCGCCTCGGCTTTGCCGCCGGTGATGCGTTTGCGCGTGGCCGCAGCCTGCTGCATGCTGGCGGCCACCTCCTGCACCTTGGTGCTCGCCTCGCTGGCACTCTCGCGCTCTGCCATGCCGCCTCCCTTACGCCGCTGAAGGACCTTAGTCTAGTCTGCGGGCGATGCCCGATGTGATGAGCAAACGTGAGCTTGGACGCGGTGAGCGCGTCATGCCTGGTCTATACCGACTGCGCTTGCCGCTACCGTGGCCAGGCGTTCCCCACTGCAATGCATGGGCGGTGCAGAGCGGCGATGGCTTCGTGCTGTTCGACACGGGAATGCACGACGAGGACTCGCTGTCGCATCTGGAGCGGGCGCTTGAGATGTGCAACCTGCGCCTAGAGCAGGCAAAGCTGGTGGTGTGCACACACGCACACACCGATCACTGCGGGCAGGCCGCGACGATCGTGGAGCGGGCTCGGTGCGAGGTGTGGATGCACCCCAACCACGAGCACCTGAATCGCATGATCGAGGATCCCGATGCGTTGTTCGATCGACGTATCGAGGTTGCGCGCCAAAGCGGTGTGCCAGAGGAGCCGCTGCGCCGTTATGCTGCCGAGCGCGGCACGCGCGGATTTGGGATTGCCGGCCCGATTAAACCCGACCGTGCCCTCGTCGCAGGAACGACGATCATGACCGACCTGGGCGAGTGGACGGCGTACGAAACACCGGGACATGCGCCATCACACGTTTGCCTGTTCCAACCCGAGCGGCGCCTGTTGATTTCAGGCGATCACCTTCTAGGCCGTATCTCGCTGTACTTCGACTACGGCTATTCGCCCGACCCGGTGGGCGAATTTCTGAGCTCATTGGACGTGGTTGAGCGCCTGGGTGCGCGTCTTTGCCTGGCGGGCCACGGGCGCACGTTTACCGACGTGCACGCCCATATTCGCGGCAACCGCGAGCTCGTGAGCGAACGCGTGGAGCGCGTGCAGGCAGCGTTGGCAGAAGGGCCACTGACGGCGTTTGAGATCGTGCCGCACGTTTACGGCACCTCGCTCTCCCAGCAGAACGCGCACTGGCTGCTGTCGAAGATCCTCTGCTACCTCACGCATCTGGAGGCTCACGGCAAGGCCCACCGCATCGCTGGCGAGCTGGAGCGTTGGACTGCATAATCAGTAGATGCGCATCGATCAGATCCTCGAGAATAGGACCCCACCCACGCCGTCGTTCTCGTTCGAGTTCTTCCCGCCGAAGACCCCGGAGGGCGAGCGCAACCTGTACGCAGCGCTGAGCGAGCTAAAGACGCTCGAGCCGGCGTTCGTTTCGGTCACGTACGGCGCGGGTGGCTCCACGCGCGAGAAGACGATCGAGATCGTCAAGCAGATCCGTGAGCAGTACGGCTTAGAGGCGATGGCCCACTTCACGTGTGTCGGTGCGACGGTGGATGAGTTGCGGGGCACGCTCGATGAGATGCGGGCCGCGGGCATCCACAACGTGCTCGCGCTGCGTGGCGACCCACCGGTTGGTGAAGAGGGTTGGACTAAGACGGATGGCGGCTTGGAGTACTCCTGCGAACTGGTGTCGCTAATCGCGGATGGCTACCCGTTTGCGATTGGGGCGGCGTGCTTTCCGGAGACCCACATCCATGCTGAGAACGCAGAGGCCGATCTGCGACACCTCGTGGAGAAGGTGGATGCCGGCGTGCACTTCCTGATCACGCAGCTGTTCTTCGACAACGCTGTGTACTTCGACTTCGTCAGCCGCGCCCGCGCGGCTGGAATCACGGTGCCGATCATCCCCGGCATAATGCCGATCACGCGTGTCGGCCAGGTGGAGCGGATGGCGGGCCTGTGCGGGGCGTCGATCCCAGAAGGGCTTCGACGGGAGCTGCACGCGCGCGGCGAGGACCCCGAGGCGGTGCTGGACTTCGGCGTGGCCTACGCGACGCTGCAGTGCGCGGAGCTCCTGGCGGCGGGCGCGCCTGGGATCCACTTCTACACGCTCAACCGCTCGCCGGCCACGCGCGCGATCCTTAGCGCACTGAAGCTGGCGAAGCCGTGGGCGAAGGCCGTCTACTCCGGCTCGGGTGTCAACTCGCCTACTAGCGACTCGCTGGCAAAGCCAGCGGGTCATTAGGAGGGCTCGATCTCCAGCCCCTCTGCCACCCGCGGTGAACCGTCCGGCGCCTCGTAGCGGACGTCGACGGAGTCGTTCTGGCGGTAGGTGCCAACGCCCCATGCGCCCAGCAGCCAGCGCCAGCCGCTGATCTTGTCCTTGCGCAGCTCGCGCTCGAACACGAGCGAGCCGTCGCGCACGATGTAATCGACGCCCAGCCGCTGCGGCACGCCGTTGAGGTAAACCTCGTAGGAGCCGCGGATGTTGCGCGGGAGTTTGAGCTTCGATTTGGTCATGCGGTCGTCACCCGGTGCCTTCTGCCTCGCCTCTCGACCCCGCGGCCCCTGCCTCGGCGCCCATTGACCCGGCGGCCTCAGGCGCGTTGTCCGTGGTGCGGCGCTGCAGGCCGTGGCCGTAGGCCTGCTGGCGCGCGCATGCAGCATCGATGATCTGGCACACCTGCGAGGGCTCGCGCACGAGATGCAGCGATTCGAGGTCACTGGCGTCGATGCGCTGGTCTGCGAGCGCGCCGTCGCGCAGCCACTGCACGAGGCCGTCCCATTCACCGTCGCCGACAAGGATGACGGGGAAGTGGCGGATCGTGCGGGTCTGGATCAGCATGAGGCATTCGAACAGCTCATCCAGTGTGCCGTAGCCACCGGGGCAGATGATGAAGGCGTTGGTGTAGCGGACGAACATGACCTTGCGGGCGAAGAAGTGGCGGAAGCGCAGGCCGATGTCGACATAGGGGTTGAGCGCCTGCTCGTGCGGTAGCTCGATGTTGCAGCCGACTGACAGGGCCCCGGCGTCGCGTGCGCCGCGGTTGGCGGCCTCCATGATCCCGCCGCCGCCACCGGTGATCACGGCATAGCCTGCGCGTCCCACGCATGCGCCGATCTCACGCGCGAGCTTGTAATGGGGGTGCTCCGGGGGAGTGCGGGCGGAGCCGAACACTGTGACGGCGGGGCCGATGTCAGCGAGCGCGTCAAAGCCACGGGCGAACTCGGCGGCGATGTCGCGAATGCGCTCGGCGTCGGCGGCGCGGACCCCAGAGGACTCATCGCCCAGCCATAGCAACAGCTCTTCGTCGGAAGTGAGCTTGCGGTCGGCTGTGAGCTCGTTTGATTGCACGGCGTCAAGGGTATGCGCTGCCGGTTGGGTGCGTACCCTCAGCGGCAATGGCTGAGCTGATCGCACGAGACACAGACGGGGTGGGGGCAAGCTGCGAGCCGGGGGCGGCCCGTGAGCTTCAGGAGATCCCCTACACCGTCAGGCGTTCCGCACGAGCGCGCCGCGTGCGGGTGAATGTGCACGCGCACAGCGGCGTGGAGGTAGTGCTGCCGAGTCGCGCCCCTGAGCGCGCGGCGGCGGCCGCGGTGAGTGAGCTGCGCCCGTGGATCGAGCGTCGCCTGGCGGAGGCTCGGGTTGTGCGCGACCGCTTGGCTGAGCGAGCGGGCACGGTGCCTTACCTGGACGCAACGCTCGAGCTAGTGGAACAGCCAGGCCGCGAGCGTGTGCACCGCGACGGCGGGCGGCTGCTCGTGCCGGCCGGCGATCCGCGGCCGGCGATCGAGCGCTTCTATCGCCGTGCGGCGCGTGCTGAGATTGGGCCGCGGCTTGACCGCGCGACGGCGCTTGCGGGTAGCTCCTACACCGTGCTTGACATCCGTGCGCAGCGGACCCGCTGGGCGTCGTGCTCGGCCAATGGCCGCATGAGCTTCAACTGGCGCCTGCTATTGGCGCCCGAGCGGGTACTCGAATACGTGGTCTGGCACGAGGTCTGCCACCTGGAGATCCTCGACCACTCTCCTCGCTTTTGGGCGCTGGTGGAGCGTTACTGGCCCAGCTATCGCGAGGAGCGGGAGTGGCTGCGTCGGCATGGGGCGATGCTCGTGCTCACAACATAGTCACGATCCATGTGGAGCGGTGCTGGTAAAACAGTTCTCTAGCGCAATGAGTTCCGTATCTTTGGCTAAAACCATTATTCGACACTGAACGGTATCTCGACAACGACTCTAACGAGGGGGATCGTCATGCGACGCCTTGCTGTGATGTTCGCGATCGGGGCTGTGATGGTGCCGTCGGCGTCAGCCATGGCGACGCACGAACACGAGGCTGGAGTCGCAGCTGTCGCGCAGCCGCTCAGTAGGAAGTCGGATGCGGAAGTGAAAGCGATCTTCACGCTGCGCAGGCAGCTTGCACGCCTGCGTGGCAAAGCCACCAAGGAAGCGGCCGCGATCACTGCCGAGGATCACGACGTCGAAACGCTGGAAGCTGGGATCACCGTCATCGAAGAACAGATCGAACTTGCGGAAGAACACATGTCTGGCACGAGGACGCTGCGCGTCCAACTTCGACGCTTGGATGAGCGGCGCGCGCGTGTGCAGGCCAAGACGGCCCAGTTCGACGCGAAGCTCGCAAGGCGTCAGGCGAGGATCGCAAGAACAGAAGAAGCGCTGGCTGCGCTCGAAGTGCCGCGACGCGACCGACTGGTGACGACGCTCGTGGGTACCGGCAGGCACTACCAAAGAGGGGCCAAGATCGTGGTGGCCGAAGGGACCAGCGTGAGCGACAGCGTGAGACTGCGTGGCGGGCTCCCGGGAGTAGCGGAAGGTACGATCGAATTCGACGTGTACTACGACCATGACTGCACCAAACTGCTCACCACGGCAGGGGTATTCATCGTGTCTCATGGCTCGGTTCCCGCATCCAGCCCACTGACGCTCCCCGCAGGCAAATATTACTGGCAGGCGTCCTACAGCGGCGACAAACTCAACGCGCCGTCCAAAAGTCCCTGCGCGGGGGTCGTCGAGACGGTTCTCCCCTGAGAGGTGAGTTTGGGGGCTGTTACCCCCGCTCCCCAATCGCCACATAATCCAAATCTCGCTCTCCGGTGTAAATCTGGCGCGGACGGGCGATCTTCTGCTCGGGGTCCTCGACCATCTCCTTCCACTGGGCGATCCATCCGCTGGTGCGCCCAATGGCGAACATCACGGGGAACATGGCCACGGGTAGGCCGAGGGCCTCATAGATGAGGCCGGAGTAGAAGTCGACATTGGGGTAGAGCTTGCGCGAGGTGAAGTACTCATCGTCAAGCGCGCGCTTCTCGAGCTCGGTTGCCACGTGTAGCAGCGGGCTCTTGCCGCGAACCTCGAACACGTCGTCGAGGTATTTCTTGATGATCCGTGCGCGCGGGTCGTAGTTCTTGTAAACGCGGTGGCCGAAGCCCATCAGGCGCTCGTTGCCGGCCTTGACGCCGTCGAGGAAGTCGGGGATGTTCTCCACCTTTTCGATGCGGGCGAGCATTCGCAGCGCCTGCTCATTGGCGCCGCCGTGCAGCGGGCCGTATAGGGCGGCAACCCCGGCGGCAACGGCCGAGTAGGGGTCTACCTGGGTGGAGCCCACCGAGCGCACGGCGCTGGTGGAGGCGTTCTGTTCGTGGTCGGCATGGAGGATGAAGAGGACGTCCAGCGCGCGTTCCAGGCGGGGATCGGGCTCATACTTGAGCTCGGTCATTTTGTACATCATCCCAAGGAAGTTGCCTGCGTATTTGAGCTCGTTGTCGGGGTACACGTAGGGCTGACCCATGTTGTGGCGGAACGCAAATGCAGCAAGCGTGGGCATCTTTGCCAGCAGGCGGATGATCTGCATCGCGCGCACGCGCTCCTCGTGGATCTTGTTGGCATCGGGGTAGAAGGTGGACAGTGCGCCCACGGAGGCGACGAGCATGCCCATCGGGTTGGCGTCGTAGCGGAAGCCTTGCATGAAGTCCTTGACGTTCTCGTGCACGAACGTGTGGATCGTGATCTCATCGATCCAGCCGGTCAGCTCGACCTGGTTGGGAAGGCGGCCGTTGATCAGCAGGTAGGCGACCTCGAGGTAGGTGGAGTGCTCGCACAGCTGCTCGATCGGATAGCCGCGGTGCTGCAGGATGCCCGCGTCACCGTCGATGTAGGTGATCGAGCTGCGACAGGAGGCGGTGTTCATGAAGGCGGGGTCGTAGACCATCAGCCCAAAGTCGTCCTCGCTGGTCTTGACTTGACGCAAATCGGTGCCACGCACGGTGCCGTCTGTGATCGGCAGCTCGTAGCTGGTGCCGGTGCGGTTGTCGGTCACGGTAAGGGTCTCGCGGCTCGTGTCCGCGCCATCGCCTGCCGCCTGACCGTTTCCTGCTGCGGCGCTGTCGCCGATCGTTGATTGCTGAGAGCTCATGCGTGTCTCCTGTCCGCGTGGGGGGGTCCGCTAGGAACGATTATGAGCAACGCGACGCGAGCACCCGCCGCTCGCATCGGAAAGCGGCTCTGCTGCAGCGCGCGTATCAGCTGTGCGCCAGGCGCTGGCGTGCGGTGATCGCACGTACACGCGGGGGTGAGGACGGCAGCCGACCCGCGTGGGGGCCCCGCCGCGGCAGGCGCGGTAGCGTCGGGCGCGGGTGGTGCGGATGCGTTGGCAGCGGACGTGGACCAATGCCACCGTCGTCCCGCTGGGTTTCGGTCTCGGGTGTCTGGCCGATGGCCCAGCGCACGATCATGAACAGCGCCACGATCGGGATCTTCAGAATGACCAGCAGCCAGATGAAGGTCCAAGTCGACACTCACCTCAATTTTATACCCGTCCGAGGGTCTGTACAAGCCCCCGGCGCTGACGTGGTCCACTCACGCGGGTCGCGGCGTTGACGCTGTCCGGGTGCGGACCACGATTGGTGTGCAGCGCTCAGCCCCGAAGCTCGAGGGGCGTGCCGCTGAACTGCGTCATTGCGTGCAGCGCCTGGATGCGAGCGGCGATCTCATCGCCGGTTAGGCGCTGGACGCGCTCGGTCCCGAACTCCTCCACGTTGAATGACGCGAGCACGGTGGCGTGGGCCATAGCGCGGCGTAGCAGCTCGTCGGAGAGCTCCTCGCTCGGGTGGGCGGCGATATAGCCCACGAGCCCGCCCGCGAACGTGTCGCCGGCGCCGGTGGGGTCGATGACGGTCTCCAGCGGATAGGCGGGGAGGGCAAAGAAGCCCTCGCTGGTGATCAGCGCCGCGCCGTACTCGCCCTGCTTGGCGACGATCACGCGCGGGCCCCAGGAAAGGATCTCCCGAGCGGCTGACACGAGGTTGGGCTTGCTCGTCAGCTGACGCAGCTCGGCGTCATTGAGGATCACGCAGTCGACGCTCTCGATCGCTCGTACGAGCGAGTCGCGTGCGATGTCGATCCACAGGTTCATCGAGTCGAGCGCCACGAAGCGTGCGTGCGGCAACTGGCTGCGGACGTCCAACTGCAGGTCGGGCTGGATGTTGGCGAGGAACAGCACGTCGCTTGAGCGTGAGCCCTCGGACAGCTTTGGCGAGAAGCCCTCGAACACGCCCAGCTGGGTATCGAGCGTCTCGCGGGAGTTCAGATCCCAGCCGTACTCGCCCTGCCAGAAGAATGTCTTGCCGCCGGCCACCAGCTCGACGTCTGACACGTCCACGCCTCGTGTGCGCAAGAGCGCCAGCTGGCGCTCGCCGAAGTCATCGCCTACTGGGCCAACGACGCGCACATCGTCGAAGAAGGACGCGGCCAGAGCGAAGTGCACGGCTGCGCCGCCGAGCATGCGCTCGCGCTCGCCAAACGGCGTCTTGACGGTGTCATAGGCAATCGAGCCGACTACGGTGATGGACATGGGCGGGCACCTTAGTGCACGCGCTAGCCTGGGGCCGCCATGCGCGCGATCCAGATGACGGAGTTCGGGGGACCCGAGGTGTTGAAGCTCGCCGAGCTACCAACTCCAGAGCCAGGACCCGGCCAGACGCTGATCAGGGTCACCCGCGCGGGGCTGAACTTCGCCGACACCCACACTCGCACCAACTCCTACGTGCAGAAGGCCACGCTGCCGCTGGTGCCAGGTGGTGAGGTGGCGGGGATACGCGAGGACACGGGCGAGCGTGTGGTAGCGCTGGTTGGTAGCGGCGGCTATGCCGAATACGCGGTTGCGCCTGAGGACGGCGTGTTTCCGATCCCCGATGGGGTGGATGACGGCACGGCACTTGCGCTGATCATCCAGGGGACCACCGCGTGGCACCTATATCGCACTTCCGCACGCGTGGCGGCGGGGGAGAGCGTGGTCGTCCACGGGGCTGCCGGCGGGGTGGGTTCGCTGGCGGTACAGCTTGGCCACGCTATGGGTTCCGGACGCGTGATCGCCACGGCGACGAGTGAGGACAAGCGTGCCCTTGCGCTCGAGTTGGGGGCGGACATCGCGATCGACCCCGCGCCCGAAGGCTTGACTGAGCGGCTGATCGAGGCCAACGACGGCCGCGAGTTGGACGTCGTCTTCGACATGTCCGGCGGCGCGGTATTCGACGCCTCCTACAAGGCGCTTGCACACTTTGGGCGAATCGTGGTGTGCGGGATCGCCACCGGCGAAGTCAATGAGGTGCGCACGGGCTCGCTGCTGCGCCATTCACGCGCGGTGGTGGGCTTCTACCTGTTCCACTGCCTGGAGCGCCCCGACATGTTCGCCGACGCGCTTGCCGACCTGTTCGTGCGTGCTGCCGCCGGTGAGCTGCGGGCGATCGTCGGGCATACCTACAAGCTCGACCAGGCGGCCCAGGCGCAGAGCGATCTGCAGGGCCGCCGGAGCACCGGCAAGCTGTTGCTCGACCCGGCCGCCTAAGCTCCATGGCAAGCACCATGGCCAAGTCATTTTCCGAGCTCGGGCTTTCCGAGCCAATTCTGCAGGCGTTGCGCGACGTCGGCTACGAGTCACCGAGCCCGATCCAAGAACAGGCGATCCCCGCACTGCTACAGGGCGGAGACGTGATCGGGCAGGCACAGACGGGCACCGGCAAGACGGCTGCATTTGGGCTGCCGATCATGCAGTACATCGATGCATCCGAGCAGACTGTGCAGGCGCTCGTGCTGACGCCCACGCGCGAGCTGTGCATCCAGGTGACGCAGGCGCTGCGCACCTACGGTGCCCACAGCGGCGTCGATGTGGTGGCGGTGTTCGGCGGCGCTCCGATCCGCACCCAGCAGGCGCAGCTGCGAGCGGGCGGGCACGTCGTGGTAGGCACCGTTGGCAGGGTGCTCGACCTGATCTCCCGTCACTCGCTGGTGCTGCACGACTGCCGCTTCATGGTCCTGGACGAGGCCGACGAGATGCTCGACCTGGGCTTCTTGGAGGACGTGGAGAAGATCCTCTCGCTGACGCCCTCCAGCCGCCAGACGGCGCTTTTCTCTGCCACCATGCCGCCGCCGATTCGGGCGCTGGCCGACCGCTACATGTACGACCCCGAGATCATCCAGGTCGAGGCGCAAACGCTGACGATCGACACCGTTGCGCAATTCCAGCTGCCGGTCGAGACGAAGGCCAAGCCCGACAAGCTCGTCGAGGTGCTGCGGGCCGAGATGAGCTCCGAGAACGAAGCGGAAGGCCAGCAGGCGATCGTGTTCGTACGCACCAAGATCCGCTGCGACCAGCTGTTTCGAACGCTGCGCGACCGCGGCATGAACGTGCGTGCCCTGCACGGCGACATGTCGCAGGGCTCGCGCGACGGCGTGATGCTCGCGTTCAAGGGCGGACGCGTGCCGATCCTGATTGCCACCGACGTTGCCGCGCGCGGGCTGGACATCTCGACGGTGACGCTGGTGGTCAACTACGACGTGCCCACCAGCCCCGACACCTACGTGCACCGCATCGGGCGCACCGGGCGCGTGGGGCGCTCAGGCCGCGCGATCACGTTCGTGGAGGACCGCCAAAAGCGCGAGCTGGAGGCGATCGAAAAGCACATCGGCACGCACGTAGCTCAATGGGAGCAGGGCGCGGTGGCCGAGCCCACGCCCGTGCGCGAGCGCCCGCGGCGGCACTCCAAGCCAAAGATCTCCAGGCGCGATGACAGCGAGATGTACACCAAGCTGGTGCTCGGCGGCGGGCGCGCAGCGGGGCTGAGCGTGGCTGACATCGTCGGCTCAGTGACCTCATCTGCGGGGTTGGACGGCGAGGCGGTGCGCGACGTGCTCGTGCTCGACCGCTTTTCATTCCTGTCAGTGCCCGCCAGCGAGGCCGACCGGGTGATCGACGCGCTCAACGGCCGCGCGATTGGAAGCGGCAAGGGTGGTCCGACGGTGAGCCTGGAGCGCGTGAAGGTGAAGTAGTGCGTGACCGCCGGCTAAAACCATGATATTTTGTCATGGTCATGGCGAAGCGACTTGCGATCTCCAGTGGTGGTCAGGTGTCGGTACCGGCGGAGGTGCGCAAGCGATGGCGTACGCGAACCGTCCTCGCTGAAGACCGCGGCGACCACGTCGTGCTGCGTCCGGTGCCAGATGACCCAGTAGCCGCCGCCGTAGGAGCATTCGCCACGCAAATCGGAGCGCTCGGCTCGGAGGAGGCCAAGGGCTTGGATCG
This sequence comes from Solirubrobacteraceae bacterium, assembly GCA_035487855.1. Lineage (GTDB taxonomy): Bacteria > Actinomycetota > Thermoleophilia > Solirubrobacterales > Solirubrobacteraceae > Palsa-744. The sequence continues at coordinate 3,841 of DATHLT010000035.1, read as the reverse complement.
CGAAGAGGAACTGGATGGCCAAGAGCGTGGCCACCACTGACGAGCAGGCTGACCCTGCCGCCACCCTAATCGATGCCTCGGCGCTGATAGCGCTGCTCGGAGCTGAGCCTGCCGCCGGTGAGGTACAGGAGATGCTGAGCCGCGGCGCAGCGATGACCACACTCAACCTCGCTGAGGCGGTAGATCGACTCAAGCGACGTTATGGGCTCGAGATTGAGCAAACGCGACCGGTGATCGAAGGTCTACTGGCAAAGAGCCTGATGCTGCTCCCGCTTGGACCCGCTCAAGCTTGGCGTGCGGGCGAGATTCGTGCTGTTTACTACCACCGCTCGCGCTGCCCAATCTCGCTCGCCGATGCTGTGTTGGTGGCGAGCGCTCCGGCGGGCGGACGCATTGCGACCTCTGACGGTCACGTGCTGACCGTAGCCGCGAGCGAGCAGGTCGCAACTATTGCTCTGCCCGACTCGAAGGGCCGTCGAGCAAGCGCACGATGAGTCCCGCTATCGTGCCCGGTCCACCGCGACCGCGAACAAGGGGAAGGGCAAGCGTGTCCACCGCCACGATGCAAACCACAGAGGGGCCGATCGTCTTCGAGCTGTTCGACGAGGACGCTCCGAAGACCGTAGAGAACTTCCGCAAGCTCGTCGCCGACGGCTTCTACGACGGGCTCACATTCCACCGCGTGATCAGGGACTTCATGATCCAGGGCGGCTGCCCGCTGGGTACCGGTACCGGCGGCCCGGGCTACACCTTTGAGGACGAGATCAACCCCCACAAGATCGTGCGCGGAGCGCTGGCGATGGCAAATGCCGGGCCGAATACCAACGGCTCGCAGTTCTTCATCGTCACCGCCGACGCCTGCCCATGGCTGGATGGCAAGCACACCGTCTTCGGCCAGGTGACCGAGGGTCTGGACGTGGTCGACAAGCTCGAGGGTGTAACCACCGACGGCGGTGACCGCCCCTCCGAGCCCATCGGGATCGACTCGATCGACCTCTCAGAGTAGGCACTGGCTGGCCAGCCAGTCGGCATGGGGCGGTAGGCGAGCAAGGAGTACTCTGTCCGTATGAGACTTCGAGCAGGGGAGAGTGCATCTGATGGCGAGCGTTGAGCAGCACGTCGAGCAGGAGATCCTCCAGGCCGACGACGAGATAGCCGAGGCGAGCGAGGCGGTCCAGGTCGAGGCTCCGATCCAGGCCGAGATTGACGTCCCAGCCAACCCCGAAATACCCGTTGAGAACCCGGCAACTGGGGAGACGGTTCGTAGCGTCCCCGACCTCGGTGCGGACGCCGTCGCGGAGATGGCCGCACGGGGCCGCAGGGCACAGCCCGAGTGGGAGGCATACGGCTTCGACGGGCGTGCGCGGGTGCTGTTGCGGGCCCAGAAGTGGCTGATGGACAACGCCCAGCGCGTGGCCGACACGATCGTCTCAGAGACGGGCAAGACCTATGAGGATGCCAACCTCGCGGAGATCGGCTACGCGGGCAACGCATTCGGCTTCTGGGCCAAACACGGACCCGAGTACCTCGCCGACGAATCGGTCAAGTCGAGTCAGATACTAGTCAAGGGCAAGAAGCTGATCCAGCGCTACCGCCCGCTGGGGTTGATCGGTGTGATCGGGCCGTGGAACTATCCCCTGACGAACTCCTTCGGCGACTGCATCCCCGCGCTGATGGCAGGCAACAGCGTGATCCTCAAGCCTTCGGAGATCACTCCCCTGACCTCGCTGCTGATGGCCGAAGGTCTGCGCGAGTGCGGTCTGCCGGAGAACGTGCTGCAGATCGCCACTGGACGCGGCGGAACCGGCGCGGCACTGATCGAGCACGTCGACATGATCATGTTCACCGGCTCGACCAAGACGGGCAGGAAGGTCGCTGAAGGTGCGGCCAGGCGTCTGATCCCCGCGTCGCTGGAGCTCGGCGGCAAGGATCCGATGATCGTGCTCTCCGACGCGGACGTCGAGCGTGCAGCCAACTTCGCCACGTACTTCTCCATGCAGAACGCCGGGCAGACGTGCATCTCGATCGAGCGGGTGTATGTGGAGGAGCCGGTGTATGACGAGTTCGTCGCTAAGGTCTCCCAGAAAGTGCGTGCGCTGCGTGTGGGCAATCCCGAGGGTGGCTTTGGCACGGTGGAGGTGGGCGCCATCACCTTCCCGCCTCAGCTGGACACGATCAAGGACCACGTAGCAGACGCGGTGCAGAAGGGCGCTCGCGTGCTCGCCGGTGGCCGGCAGCTTCCCGGTGCCGGGCGCTTCTACGAACCGACGGTGCTCGTGGACGTGGACCACACGATGAAGTGCATGACCGAGGAGACGTTCGGGCCGACGCTACCGATCATGAAGGTGGCTGACGCGGATGAGGCTGTGCGCCTGGCCAACGACTCGCCCTACGGTCTCGGCGCGTCGGTGTTCTCACGCGACGCTGCGCGCGGTGAGGCGATTGCAAGGCGCATCGAAGCGGGCGCAGCCAATGTCAACGACGCGATGATCAACTACACCGTGCTCGAGCTGCCCATGGGTGGCGCCAAGACATCAGGCATTGGCTCCCGCCACGGTGCAGGCGGCATCCGCAAGTACTGCTCCCAGCAGGCGATCGTCGTCACCGCCAAACTCGCCATGAAGAAGGAACTGTTCATGTACCCCTACAAGTCGCGCACGTCGCGGCTGCTCGCGGGGGCGTTCAAGTTCATGTACGGGCGGGGGAAGCGGGACTAGAGATCGAGCAGGAAGCCCAGCGCGCGGGCGGCATGGAACATAGCCACGTCGCCTGCCGCGCCGATTCGGCTGATCAGACGCTGTTCTGAGACGGACTTCAAGTCCTCGCACTTCGCGTAGCTCACCTCGTCCAGCCCTGACTCTCCATTGTCGATCTCGATGTGAGAGGGAAGCCCGCGGTATGAGGTCGTGATGGGGATCACGATTAAGACGCCGGCCGCGCTTTCGTTCAGCAGGTCAGACGAAATGACAACAGCCGGCCGTCGGCCTGACTGCTCGCGGCCGACAGGCTCGCCAAAGTCGACCAGCCACACCTCGCCGCGTCGAGGGCTCACGAGGAGCGGTCATGCAGGGCGTTGCTCTCAGCTGTACGCTCGGCCTCGATCTCGCTCCATGCCTGTGGATCGGCCCGCAGGGCCTCGTAGCGAGTGGAGAGCTGGTCGAAGAACACTCGCCGCTCCAGCGCATCGGCTGCCTCGTCCACCAGCTGGCTCATCGGGCGGCCGGTCGCCTGCGCCAACTTGGCGAATCGATCCCTGGTTGGCTCACTCACTCTGATGGTGGTGCTCATGGCCTAAGTCTACTCTATAGGCGCTTGATTAGTCTACATAGTTGCGAAATATTCAGCCGGCCTGCTCACTCAGCGACACGCCCAGAATCCGCTCCAGCTCCGGGACACTGGTCTCAGCGCTGGTGTGGTGGACGGTTGCCATGCCCATGTCTTGCGCGGGCTTGAGGTTGAACTCGAGGTCGTCCACGAACACGCACGCCTCGGGCGCTACGCCGGCGCGCTCGGCGCCGAGCTCATACATGCGCCGTGAGGGCTTGCGGATGCCCTCTTGACCGGAAATCACGACGCCGTCGAACAGTTCGTCGAACATGTCCCGTGGGTAGCGGTGCACGCCCCACGAGTTGGACACGAGCGCTGTGCGGATCCCCGCTTGGCGCGCGCTGCGCACGGCTTGCACCATCGCGACGTCCGGCTGCACGCCTGCGAACAAGCCATCGATTAGCCCGTTGGGCGCGACGCCCAGTTGTGTTGCGAACTGCAGCTCGAAGGCCGCCTCGTCGAGCTGGCCCTTCTCTAGGGCAATCAACAGCTCGCGGGCGGCGGAATCGCCGCG